>NZ_JBEOWJ010000037.1:13834-100723 GCF_040295965.1 Streptosporangium sp. NPDC002544
GATCCGGATCGAAGAACACCACCGCCGCTCCTCCCCCTGAGCCCGCGTTCCATGAGAGAACCCCGAGGATCCGGATCGAAGAACACCACCGCCGCTCCTCCCCCTGAGCCCGCGTTCCATGAGAGAACCCCGAGGATCCGGATCGAAGAACACCACCGCCGCTTCTCCCCCTGAGCCCGCGTTCCATGAGAGAACTCCAAGGGTCCGGATCGAAGAACACCACCGCCTCCCACTCCGCCTGGCCCTCACCGCCTGGGAGCGCCCCGGGCATCCGGGAGGAGGAGGGCTATGATCTGCGGTCATGCCCGCGCCCCCGCCTCCCGACAGGTCGTCGACGTTCGCCGACGGGGTGCGTCTCGCGATCGGCACGCTGAGTGTGTTCCCGGTCCGGCCCGGGGTGGTCGACCGCCGGGCGGGGGGTGTCGCGATGGCGATGGCCCCGCTGGTGGGGGCGGCGCTCGGGGCCGTCGCGGGGCTGGTGCTGGCGATGGCGCTCTGGCTGGGTATGACGCCGCTTCCGGCATCGGTGCTGGCCGTGGCGGTCCTCGCACTGCTCACCCGGGGGCTGCACCTGGACGGGCTTGCCGATCTCGCCGACGGGCTGGGCAGCGGGAAACCCGCCGAACGGGCACTGGAGATCATGAAACGGTCCGACATCGGCCCGTTCGGGGTGGTGACCCTGGTCTGCACCCTGCTACTCCAGGTGGCGGCCCTGTCGGAACTCACCTACGCGGGGCTGGGCCCGATCGTCCTGGTCACCGCCTGCGCGGCCGGGCGGCTGGCCCTCACCTGGGCCTGCCGAGCGGGTGTCCCCCCGGCCCGGCCCGACGGGCTCGGCGCGATGGTCGCGGGCACCGTGCGACGGAGCGTCGCGGTGGGCATGACCGTGCTGGTGCTCGCGGGATCGGCCGCGCTGCTCTTCCCGCGTGACGCCGGCGCCTTCGACCTCCGGTCGCCCTCTTCTCCGCTCCTCGGCCCTTATCAGGACGACCACGGGCTCACCTCGGGGATCGACTCGCTCTCCGGCTCCGGGGGAACCGCACTGGCCGGCCTCAGCGACCTTGTTCCCGGGCTGGGGAGCCTCTCCGCCTCCTGGGGGCTCCCGGCGGCCGTACTCCTCGGGTTGCTGGCGGCCTGGGTGGTGCGGCGCAGAGCGGTGCGCCGGCTCGGCGGCATCACCGGGGACGTGCTGGGAGCCCTGGTCGAGATCACCACCGTCACGGCACTGCTGGTGAGCACGGTACTCGTGAGCTGACCTTCCGGCCTCGTCCGGCCGTGCCAGATCCTGCGGACCTGCCTGATCCGGCGGACCCGGCGGGTTTGACCAGAGCAGCCGGATTCGGTGAATCGGGCGGACCTGACAGCGGAGACTCATCGGTGAGGGCACCGGGAGCATTCCTCTCCTCAGATCTCAGTCGGCGGCCTGGGGCTGTGGCTCGATCGGCCAGCGTTTGATCACCAGCGCGAAGACCGCGGCCAGCAGCGCCGAGCCGACCAGCCCGGTGATCCCCGCGACGGCCAGGTTGGGCGGATCGGCCGCGTTACCGACGAGCAGGGTCAGGCCCGCGGAGGCGTTCAGGGAGCCGTGCCCGACGACCGCGGGCCAGACACTCCCGGAGTAGAGACGGAGCCAGCCGAGCAGCGCCCCGAAGACCACGCAGAACACGATGAACATCGGTGCCGCCCACGCACCCAGCTCGGGGTAGTTGTATCCGCGCAGGGTGAGCGGGAAATGCCAGACTCCCCAGATCAGCCCGGAGACCAGGAGCGCCCGCCAGGTGCCGAGCGTCATCAGACGGGGCAGCAGCCAGCCCCGCCACCCCCACTCCTCTCCGAATGCCGCGATCGAGTTGATCAGCGGAGCGACCAGGAGGATCGACACGACCTGCACGGCCGCCAGGACTCCTGGCTCCACCGGGAGCGATCGGCCCGGAGAGGCCGCCGCCAGGTTCTCGCGGAACAGGCTGAGCCCCCACAGGTCGACGGAGAGCAGGCCGAGGGTGGCGCTGAGCGCGATCGCGACGACTACCAGCAGAGGGGTCCCGAACCAGGCCAGCGCGACGAGCGCGAGCGTGCGCCCGCGACGCTCCCCCATCCACAGGCCGGTCCGCCCGGCCCACTCACGCCAGGTGGTGGCGGGTTCCCCAAGCCGCCTGCCCCAAAGCCGGACGGCGAGGACGCCCAGCGTCGGGGTGAACATCATCGCCACCCCGATCGCCGTGAACACGGGCGCACCGATCTGCGCGCCCATCAGCCAGAGAGGAAGGGCGAACAGCCAGGACAGGCCGAACGCGACGAGCAGAAACAACCACAGATCAGTGGATCGGCGGGGCATGAGACCAACTTCCAATGCTCGGTCTTCGGGGGACAAGGGCCGCGAAGGTGGAGATCAACGGGCTCCGGGACCGGTGGACGCCCTGGCCACGAGGGTGTTCAGCAAGGCGGCGCCATTCTCGGCGTCGTCGATCGAGACGGCGAGGCGACCGCCGGAGACGTAGCCCACCACAAGGCACTCCCCGCCACGGAGCATGACCGTCACAGCCCCCGGCAGGCCCCGGATGCCCCACCCTCCGACATTGGACGGGAACAGTTCCTCCGACCAGGCCCGCTCCACTTTCGCGATCGGGATGCGCTTGCGGGGCAGGCGGAGCGGCCCGTAGAAGAGCACGACGCCCTCCTCGGTGATCTGCACCCGCACCGAACTGAAGGTCACGGCCACCAGGCCGGCGAGAAACGTGATCACCGCGGGGGTCCAGAGCATCCCGTCGCCGCCGACCAGGGCGACGACCGCGAGCCCCGTCCCCACCGCCAGGACGGAGCCGCCGATCGCGGCGAGCAGTCCGCTGCGCACGGAGGAGACCCACACAGCGCGCTGGCCAGGGCGGAGCGGGAACCTCCGGGAGGTGGCCGCGGCCCGCTCCGGCTGGTCGTCGGGTCCCGGACGGGCGGCGAGACCACCGAGCCAGCCGCCGAGCACCAGCCCTGCGACCGCGAGCAGCGCGGTCCACCCCAGGTGACCGGCCTGCCGCCAGTCGGGAGCGTCGAGGTTGGCCGCCAGCGTGACCGCCTGCAGCCCCAGGAAGAACAGGCCTGTGCCGCCCAGCAGGGCGCCGAGCGCCATGCGGCTCGCCCTGCGCCTGAGCGTCGTGGCGTTGACGAGCGCGGCCACGCAGGCCCCGCCCCCGATCAGCACCCACATGCCCACCTCGAACAGCAGCGAGGCGGTGAACGACATCGAGCGGTCGGGGGCACCGGACGGGCCCCAGTGCATGGCGACGGGGTCGGGCATCCGCTCCCGGAGCATCAGCGGCGCGACGACCAGGGTGGCGGCCACCAGCGCGAACCAGGCTGCGGCCGTGGAAAGGAAACGGGCTCGCAGGCCCACATCGATCACTCCTTCAAAGGACCGGGTCCAGACCCGGTCATGACAGTTCCCTGATGAGCTCGATGACGTCGTCGTGCCGGTAGCCGTACTGGACCGCCTCGGCGAGCAGGGAGCGCAGCTTCTCCTCGATGACACTGCGCGGGTTGGGGCGGCTGAGCACGCTCACGCCGCGGCCGCGGCGGAACTCCAGCACCCCCTCGTCACGCAGATCCCGCAGGGCACGCAGCACCGTGTTGGCGTTGATGCCCAGCGCGGCGGCAAGATCGCGCGCCGGCGGGAGCCGGTCTCCCCGGGCGTAGGACCCCTCGGCGACGGCACGTCTGATCGCCTCGGCGACCTGCTCGTGCAGTGGCCGAGGATCGTTCATATCCAGGGTGAGCAACATAGTGCTAGCGACATTAGCACCATCCCTCTCGATGGTGCCACTCCCGATAGCACCATCGAACGACGCGATTCGTAGGACGAACCCTCGTTTATGAGTACTGCGCAAGCCCGACTAGCATCGGCTTGTGTGACCACTGTGCGGCTGACCCCAACTGACAATGCTGTCTCGTTCGATACCGACGCACTGGTCGTCGGCGTCCATACCGGACCGGACGGCCTGCTCCCCGCTCCCGGGGCCGACGGCCTCGATCAGGCTCTCGGCGGCAGGCTCACCGCCACGCTCGGCAGTGTGGGCGCCAAGGGGAAGCCCGGCGAGATCTCCAAGATCCCCACTTTCGGCGCGCTGACCGCACCCCTGCTGGTCGTCGTCGGCCTGGGCGACGTCCCCGAGAACGGCTACGACGCCGAGTCCCTGCGCCGTGCCGCGGGCACCGCGGTCCGCGCCCTGGCCGGCACCGGCCGGGTGGCGCTGGCCCTGCCCACCACGAGCGCCGAGCACGCCGGCGCCGTCGCCCTGGGCGGCCTGCTCGGCGCGTACTCCTTCACCAGGTACCGGACCGCCGACGAGCCGAGCGCCCCGGTGGCCGAGCTGGCCGTGCTGACCGACGCCGAGGGCGCCGAGGCCGCGGTCGGGCGCGCCGGCACGCTGGCCGAGTCGGTCTCGCTCGTCCGCGACCTGGTCAACACCCCGCCTTCCGACCTGTGGCCCGCGCGCTTCGCCGAGATCGCCGAGCAGGTGGGCGGCGAGGCCGGCCTGTCGGTCGAGGTCCTGGACGAGAAGGCGCTCAAGGAGGGCGGCTACGGCGGCATCGTCGCCGTCGGCCAGGGATCGGCGAACCCGCCCCGCCTGGTACGCCTCGCCTACAGCCACCCCGAGGCCGAAAAGAAGCTCGCCTACGTCGGCAAGGGCATCACCTTCGACTCGGGCGGCCTGTCGCTCAAGCCGTCGGCCGCGATGGACTGGATGAAGTCGGACATGGGCGGCGCGGGCGCCGTCCTCGGCGCGATGCTCGCGATCGCGAGGCTGGGCCTGAAGGTCAACGCGGTCGGCTACCTCTGCCTGGCCGAGAACATGCCGAGCGGCACCGCGCAGCGTCCCTCCGACGTGTTCACCAGCTTCGCGGGCAAGACGGTCGAGGTGCTCGACACCGACGCCGAGGGCCGCCTGGTCCTGATCGACGGCATCGCCCGCGCCGGTCAGGACGACCCCGACGTGATCGTCGACGTCGCCACGCTCACCGGCGCGCAGATCGTCGCGCTGGGCTGGCGGACGGCGGGCGTCATGGCCAACGACGACGACCTCCGGGCCGAGATCGTCGCGACGGCGGGCGCGCAGGGCGAGGCCGCGTGGCCCATGCCCCTGCCCGACGAGCTCCGCAAGGGGCTCGACTCGCCCGTGGCCGACATCGCCAACCTGCACCCCGAGCGTTTCGGCGGGATGCTCACGGCGGCGATCTTCCTGCGGGAATTCGTGCCGGACGGTGTCCGTTGGGCACACATTGACATGGCCGGTCCCGCCTTCAACAAGGGAGAGCCGCACGGCTACACGCCGAAGGGCGGTACCGGGGCGGTCACCCGGACGCTCGTCGGCCTGGCCGAGCGCTACGCGACCGGGGCCGCCCAGGCGTCGGCGTAGCCGCGCATGCGGGTCACAAGCAACGCAGACAGATGAAAAGATGCGGTTGTCGGTGCCGGGCCAAGGGCGGGCACCGACTGGGCGCCGAGCCGAGTCAGCCGGCGGCGTGGATGCGATCGAGGATCCGCGCGGCCGGCCAGGGCACGGAAGGGGCGCGACCGTGAACACGGTATTCCAATCCGACAAGGAGCTTTCCTGTGGCTGATGGCAGCGGCCCCTACGACATCGTCGTCCTGGGGGGCGGTAGCGGCGGGTATGCCTGCGCTCTGCGGGCGGCCGAACTGGGCAAGACGGTCGCGCTGATCGAGAGAGACAAGATCGGCGGCACCTGCCTGCACCGGGGGTGCATTCCCACCAAGGCGCTTCTGCACTCCGCGGAGGTCGCCGACGAGACGCGGGAAAGCGCGACCTACGGCGTCAAGGCCCGTTTCGAGGGCATCGACGTGCCCGCGGTCCACGCGTTCAAGGACAAGATCGTCAATCGCGCCTGGAAGGGCGTGCAGGGCCTTCTCAAGAGCAAGGGCATCACGATCATCGAGGGTGAGGGCCGTCTCGCGGGCCCGAACCGGGTGGCCGTGGGCTCCGAGATCTACGAGGGCCGCAACATCGTGCTGGCGACCGGCTCCGCGCCCAGGTCCCTTCCCGGCCTGGAGATCGACGGCGAGCGTGTCATCACCAGCGAGCACGCGCTCAAGCTCGACCGGGTGCCCACCTCCGTGGTCGTCCTGGGCGGCGGCGTCATCGGCGTGGAGTTCGCCAGCGTCTGGCGCTCCTTCGGCGCCGAGGTGACGATCGTCGAGGCCCTGCCGCACCTGCTGCCGCTGGAGGAGGAGTCGAGCTCCAAGCTGCTCGAGCGTTCCTTCCGCCGCCGCGGCATCAAGCAGGAGCTGGGCGTCTTCTTCGAGGGCGTCAAGACCACCGACACCGGCGTGGTCGTCAGCCTGGCCAACGGCAAGACCCTGGACGCCGAGCTGCTGCTCGTCGCGGTCGGCCGCGGCGCGGTCTCCGCGGGCATGGGCTTCGAGGAGGCGGGTGTCGCCATCGAGCGCGGCACCGTCACCGTGAACGAGTTCTGCCAGACCAGCGTGCCCGGCGTGTACGCGGTCGGCGACCTCATCCCGACCCTGCAGCTCGCCCACGCGGGCTTCGCCGAGGGCATCCTGGTGGCCGAGCACATCGCGGGGCTGAACCCCGTGCCGATCGACTACGACGGCGTGCCGCGGATCACCTACTCCGATCCCGAGGTCGCCTCGGTGGGCATCACCTCCGCCCAGGCCAGGGAGCGCGGCCACGAGATCGTCGAGTTCACCTACGACCTCGCGGGCAACCCCAAGAGCCAGATCCTGCAGACGCAGGGCGCTGTCAAGATCATCTCGGCGAAGAACGGCCCGGTGCTCGGCGTGCACATGGTCGGCCGTCGCATCGGCGAGCTCGTGACCGAGGGGCAGCTGATCTACAACTGGGAGGCCCTGCCCTCCGAGGTCGCCCAGCTCATCCATGCCCACCCGACCCAGTCCGAGGCCGTCGGCGAGGCGATGCTGGCGCTGGCCGGCAAGCCGCTCCACGTCCACAACTAACGTAAGCCCTCACTCGGAACGCGAGAGAAGACACCAATGCCGAAGTCCGTACAGATGCCCCAGCTCGGTGAGAGCGTCACGGAGGGCACCGTCACCCGTTGGCTGAAGAAGGAGGGCGAGCGCGTCGAGGCCGACGAGCCGCTTCTCGAAGTCTCCACCGACAAGGTCGACACCGAGATCCCGTCTCCGGCCGCGGGCATCCTCACGAAGATCGTGGTGGCCGAGGACGAGACAGTCGAGGTCGGCGCCGAGCTCGCCGTCATCGACGAGAACGGCACCGAGGGCGCCGCCCCGGCGCAGGAGGCGGCCCCCGAGCCGGAGCCCGAGCCCGAGCCGGTCCCCCAGCAGCAGGCACAGCCGGTCTCCTCGATCCCGCAGCCCGCCCCGCAGGCCCCCGCCCCGGCGCAGGCCCCCGTTCCCGCGCCAGCCCCGGCACCGGCACCGGCCCTCCAGGCCGTCCAGACCTCCCCGGCCGCGCCGCCGTCCCCGATCGCGACAGCACCGGCCGCCGAGCCCGCCGGTGAGAGCCCGTACGTCACCCCGCTGGTGCGCAAGCTCGCCAGCGAGCACGGCGTCGACCTCGACTCGCTGAACGGCACCGGCGTCGGCGGTCGCATCCGCAAGCAGGACGTGCTGGAAGCGGCCCGCGACCAGCGCGAGCGGGCCGCGGCGGCCCAGGCCCCGGCCCCGCAGGCCGCCGCCCCGGCTCCGGCGGCCGCCCCCGCGCAGGCTCCCGAGCCGGTCGCGGTGGACACCACGCTGCGCGGGCGTACCGAGAAGATGTCGCGGCTGCGCCAGACCATCGCCAAGCGCATGGTCGAGTCGCTGCAGGTCTCGGCCCAGCTCACCACCGTGGTCGAGGTCGACGTCACCAAGATCGCGCAGCTGCGCGACCGCGCGAAGGCCGAGTTCCAGCGGCGTGAGGGCGTCAAGCTCTCCTTCATGCCGTTCTTCGCCCTCGCCACGATCGAGGCGCTCAAGCAGCACCCGAAGCTGAACGCCACGATCAACAGCGAGACCAACGAGGTCACCTACTTCGACGCCGAGCACCTGGCCTTCGCGACGGACACCGAGCGCGGCCTGATCGTCCCGGTGATCAAGGACGCGGGCGACCTCAACATCGCCGGGCTGGCCCGTAAGATCGCCGATCTGGCCGAGCGCACCCGCACCAACAAGGTGAGCCCGGACGAGCTCGGCGGCGGCACGTTCACGCTGACCAACACCGGCAGCCGGGGCGCGCTGTTCGACACGCCGATACTCAACCAGCCGCAGGTCGGCATGCTGGGCACCGGCGCGGTCGTCAAGCGCCCGGTCGTCCTGGACACCGCCGAGGGCGAGGTCATCGCCGTCCGCTCGATGGTCTACCTCGCGCTCAGCTACGACCACCGCCTGGTCGACGGCGCCGACGCCGCCCGCTTCCTGACGACGATCAAGCGTCGCCTGGAGGAGGGCCGTTTCGAGAACCAGCTGGGCCTCAACGCCTAGTCACCGTTCCGCCTCCCCGGGCCGGTCCGCTCTCCGCGGACCGGCCCGGTCCGTTTATGAGCGGGATACGCCGGAGATCCGGCGTCCGGCCGGCGGCAGACAGGCTGTTGACGGCCGTTTCCAGCCGCCGCTACCGAGCCGCGGGAGAGAGTCTCATGGCGAGGACGGCGGCGACGAGCGAGAGCGCCCCAGTCGGCTCCATCAAAGGTGCCCCCCGAAGTCTCCCTTGCCGCCGCGCAGTGCCCAGTCCACGTGCTCCTCTCCGTGCGTCTTTCTCTCAGCGGCACGCCGGCACCCGTCTTTCGCTCCCGACGCATCCGGTGACCCCGGCCTCCCGAAGATCGCAGGGGAGGTCGACTAGATTGGACAACATGGCGATCATCGTGACCGGGTCCTCTGGCCTGCTTGGATCGGCTCTGGTCAAGGCTCTGCGGGCCGACGACACCCGGGTGGTCAGGTTGGTACGGCGGGCGCCGCAGGGCGTCGACGAGGCGTTCTGGAACCCGGGCAAAGGGCTCATCGACCCGGCGGCCCTGCAGGGCGCGCGGGCCGTGGTCCATCTCGCCGGGGCGGGGATCGGCGACCGGCGCTGGAACGACGACGTCAAGCGCGAACTGGTCCGCAGCCGGGTCGAGGGGACCAGGACGCTGGTGAAAGCGCTGACGGAGCTGCCGGACAGGCCCCCGACGCTGCTGTCGGCGTCCGCGATCGGCTACTACGGGGACACCGGGGACCGCGAGGTGGACGAGACGGCCCCACCGGGCGAGGGATTCCTCTCGCAGGAGGTGGTGGTGCCCTGGGAGGCCGAGACGGTACCCGCCGAGGAGGCGGGCATCCGGGTGGCCCGGCTCCGTACCGGCCTGGTGCTGAGCGGCGCGGGCGGCATGCTGGCGAAGATCCTGCCGATCTTCAAGCTGGGGCTGGGAGCGCCCCTGGGCTCGGGAGAGCAGTACTGGTCCTGGATATCGATCGACGACTGGGTGCACGCCGTACTGCACATCCTGGACGACCCGGAGATCTCGGGCCCGGTCAACCTCACCGCGCCGCAGCCGGTCACCAACGCGGAGTTCACCAGGACGCTCGGGAAGGCCCTGCACCGGCCCACCATGCCGCTCGCCGTACCCGGATTCGCGCTGCGCACGGCCATCGGGGGGTTCGCGGAGGAGGGGGTGCTGACCGGGCAGCGGGTGCTGCCCCGGCGCCTTCTGGAGTCTGGTTACACGTTCCGGCATACGCGCCTCAGTGAGGCGCTGGCCGCCGTACTCTAGGGTCCCTGTTTCCGCCGAAGCCGTCGAAGAGGTCATGTATGCGTAGTTCTGGGCAGTCTCACATCGTTGCCATCGGAGGCGGTTCGTTCCGCCCGTCCGAGCGCTACGGGTTCATAGAGGCGAGCGCGCTGCTGCGGTACGCCCTCGACCTGACCGGCCAGGACCGGCCGAAGCTGGGCCTGCTCGCCACCGCCACCGGCGACGACGCCGACTGGCTGCTGAAGATGTACGGCGCCTTCCGCGAGTGGGACGTCGAGGTCAGCCACCTGACCGTGTTCCCGATGCCCAACGTCGAGGATCCGCGCGAGTGGGTGCTCGGCCAGGACGTCATCTACGTCAGCGGCGGCAGCGTGGCCAACCTGGCGGCCCTGTGGCGGCTGCACGGCCTGGACGAGATCTTCGAGGAGGCGTGGCGGGCCGGCGTGGTGCTGAGCGGCCAGAGCGCCGGGGCGCTCTGCTGGCACGTGGGCGGCAACACCGACTCCTTCGGCCCGGCGCTGCGGGTGTGGTCCGACGGCCTGGGCCTGCTGCCCCACTCGTGCGGCGTCCACTACGACTCCGACCCGCAGCGCCGCGCGCTGCTGCACGAGGCGGTGGCCTCGGGCGAGTTGCCGGGGGGCTACGCGGCGGACGAGGGCGTGGCGCTGCACTACGTGGGCACCGAGTTCATCCAGGCCGTCAGCGTGCAGCCGGGCGCCTACGCCTACAAGGTCGAGCACGACGGGGCCGGCGGGGCCAAGGAGTTCCGCATCGAGCCTCGGCTTCTCACGTCGTGACCACGAACGGGTCAACTACTCTTGAGACGTGAGTGACCTGGCAATCGTCCGTCTTGGCGTTGACTTCCCCTATGAGCAGGCCTGGGATCTTCAGCGGCGCATCCACGCACGCCGCGTGGCCGAGGAGATTCCCGACACCTGCCTGATGCTCGAGCACGCGCCGGTCTACACGGCGGGAAAACGAACCGCGCCGCACGAGCGGCCCTCCGACGGCACTCCCGTCGTCGAGGTCGACCGGGGCGGCCGGATCACCTGGCACGGTCCCGGCCAGCTGGTCGGCTACCCGATCGTCAGGCTCGGCGGCCCGCTCGACGTGAACGCCTACGTGAGGCTCCTGGAGGAGACCCTGGTGGCCGTCTGCGCCGACTTCGGGGTGCAGGCGGGCCGAGTCCAGGGGCGTGGCGGCGTCTGGGTGGCCGGAGACCCCTCGCACGGCCTGCCGGACAGGAAGGTCGGGGCCATCGGCATCCGGGTCTCGAGCGGCGTCACGATGCACGGGTTCGCGCTCAACTGCTCCAACGACCCGAGCTGGTACAACCGGATCGTCCCGTGCGGCATCAGCGACGCCGGGGTCTCCTCGCTGTCCGCCGAGACCGGCAGGCGGATCGTGGTCGACGAGGTCCTGCCGTACGCCGAGAAGCACCTGGCGGAGGCGCTCGGCGCGCGGGCCTTCGAGTTACCCGAGGAGGACCTGTTCCGGCGCTGAACCCCGGGGCCTCGCGGCTCGCGGCGGGACATAAGCTGGACAGGTGAGCGAGCGTGATGACATTTACCCCACCTCGACGTGTAACACCTCGGTCCCTCGACCGACGAAGGAGCTCGCATGACCGTCGCACCCGAAGGGCGCAAGCTCCTCCGCCTGGAGGTCCGCAACGCCGAGACCCCCATCGAGAAGAAGCCCGAATGGATCAAGACCAGGTTCAGGACGGGCCCGAACCACACCGAGCTGCGGGCGCTGGTCAAACGCGAAGGGCTGCACACGGTCTGTCAGGAGGCCGGATGCCCCAACATCTCCGAGTGCTGGGAGGACCGCGAGGCCACCTTCCTCATCGGCGGCGACCAGTGCACCCGGCGGTGTGACTTCTGCCAGATCGACACCGGCAAGCCCAAGGCGTACGACACCGACGAGCCGCGCCGCGTGGCCGACTCGGTGCGGCAGATGGGCCTCAACTACGCGACCGTGACCGGTGTCGCCCGCGACGACCTGCCCGACGGCGGCGCGTGGCTGTACGCGGAGACCGCGCGGCAGATCCACGCGCTGCTGCCCGGCTGCGGCGTCGAGCTGCTGGTGCCCGACTTCAACGGCGACCAGGCCCAGCTGGAGGAGGTCTTCTCCGCCAGGCCCGAGGTGTTCGCGCACAACGTCGAGACCGTGCCGCGGATCTTCAAGCGCATCCGGCCCGCCTTCCGTTACGAGCGCTCCCTGGAAGTGATCACCAAGGCCCGCCAGGCCGGCCTGGTGACCAAGTCCAACCTGATCCTCGGCATGGGCGAGGATCGCGAGGAGGTCGTCCAGGCCATGCGCGACCTGCACGAGGCCGGGTGCGACCTGCTCACCGTGACCCAGTACCTGCGGCCCACCCCGCGCCACCACCCCGTCGACCGCTGGGTGAAGCCGGAGGAGTTCGTGGAGCTGGGCAAGGAGGCGGAGGCCATCGGTTTCGCCGGGGTCCTGTCAGGGCCGCTGGTTCGCTCCTCCTACCGGGCGGGCCGCCTGTACAAGCAGGCGGTCGAGGCCCGCCAGCACGCCTGAGCGGCCCGGCCTCACAGGCTGTGGAAACCGGAGGAACCCCGCTCGCGAGCGGGGTTCCTCCAGTTGCGGCGCCGGAGGTGCCCGCCTTTTAACGGTGTCGCCGCCGGACCTACCGAGCCGCCGGTCGCCGCTCGACCCGCCAGGCGTAGGAGACCGGGACGGCGCGGGGTTCTCCGTGCCGTCCACGCCGGTGGGTTCGCCGGTGAAGTGGGCGGGGCCCAGGTCGTCTCGCAGTCGCCGAACATTCATACGCCTGTGCCGCATGAGCATGTGCGGCACAGGCGGAATCCCCGGGCTTCAGCCCGGGGAGCGCGTCAAACCGACTGGTCCTACGACTCCGTCACCCTCACCGGGAAGACCGTGACCGGGTAGTCCAGGTAAAAGTCGGCAGGATCGTCTCTCCCGGCGGTACCGGCCTTTCCGGCACTCCGCGGCCTTCGGCCCCGGTGCCGGAACCGGGGCCGGGCAGGTCACGTTTTCACTTCTTGAGCCATGGATTTGTATCCTTCAGAACATGGCCAAGAAGCCCGAAGACTCAGAGCGCCCGGGGCGCATCAAGCAACTCCGTATGATCTCGAAGATCATCAAGGAGGCCAACCCCAAGGGGATGCCGATCGTCTACGCCTCGGCGCTGGGCACGCTCGCGCTGTTCGTGGTGATCGGCCTGGTCACGGGCTGGTTCTGGTACCTGCTCTTCATCGGGATCCTGCTGGCCCTGACCGTCGGACTGGTGGTGTTCGGCCAGCTCGCCCAGAAGGCGCAGTACTCCATGCTGCACGGGCAGGTCGGCGCCGCCGCCGCGATCCTGCAGGGCATGCGCGGCAACTGGGAGGTCACCCCGGCCGTCGCGGTCACCCGCGACCAGGACATCGTGCACCGCGTGGTCGGCTACCCGGGCATCATCCTGGTCTCGGAGGGGCCGGGCAGCCGGGTGCAGAAGATGCTGGTCGCCGAGAAGAAGCGCGTCCAGCGAGTCGCGCTGGACGTGCCCGTCTACGACATCCAGTCCGGTGACGGCGAGGGGCAGATCCCGCTGGCCAAGCTGCAGCGGCACCTGATGAAGCTGCCCCGCAACCTCAAGAAGCCCGCCCTGTACGAGATCAACAACCGGCTGAAGGCCCTGCCGCAGACGCTGCCGATGCCCAAGGGCCCGCTGCCGCGCGGCGCGAAGATGCCCCGCCCGAAGATGCGCTGATGGGCTCCGCCGGGGTGGGCCGCCACCGGGTGGACGCCGCGGCCACCTCCCGGGCCAACCGCGGCTGGTGGGACGGCGCCGCCGACGAGTACCAGGCCGAGCACGGGGAGTTCCTGCGCGACTCCGGGTTCGTCTGGTGTCCCGAGGGGCTGGACGAGGCCGACGCCCGCCTGCTGGGCGATGTCGCGGGCAAGGACGTGCTGGAGATCGGCTGCGGTGCCGGGCAGTGCGGGCGCTGGCTGGCCGGCCAGGGCGCCAGGGTCGCCGCCTTCGACCTGTCCTTCCGCCAGCTTCAGCATTCACGCCGGATCGACCTGGACGCGGGCGCCGCGCTCCCCGTGGTCCAGGCGGACGCCGAGGTCCTGCCCTTCGCCGACGGGGCGTTCGACCTGGCCTGCTCGGCCTACGGCGCGCTGCCGTTCGTGGCCGACGCCGGAGCCGTCCTCGCCGAGGTCCGCCGGGTGCTTCGCCCCGGGGGCCGCCTGGTCTTCTCGGTGAGCCACCCCGTCCGCTGGGCCTTCCCCGACGACCCCGGCCCCGCCGGGCTGACCTCCGACCGCTCCTACTTCGACCGCTCCGCGTACGTGGAGATCGGCGAGGACGGGCGTCCGTCCTACGTCGAGCACCATCGCACGATGGCCGACTGGGTCCACCTCATCACCGCCTCCGGGCTGGTGCTGCGGCACCTGACCGAGCCCGAGTGGCCGCCGGGCCACGACCGCGAGTGGGGCGGCTGGAGCCCGCTGCGCGGCCGCCACCTGCCCGGCACCGCGATCTTCACCTGCGCCCGGTAGCCGCGCACCCGGCGGCCGGGGCGGCACCCGTGTGCCCGCGACACGGATGGCACCCCGGCCTCCTTTCCCGCACGCCGGAGATCGTCACAGGTCGGCTGCCAGGTGAGATCCAATGCGCGGGCGGTCGTCCCGGACCGGCCGGGAACGCGGGCCTAGCGGCCGGCGTTCATGACGATCCGGCCGATCTCATCGAAGGTGCCGAAGTCACCGCCGGAGACCAGGTTCTTGGTCATGGCGATCGCGATCCCGGTGGCCGTGTCGGCGTAGGCGGCCGAGCCACCGCTGCCCGCCATCCCGAACAGGGTGGGGGCGTCGAGCAGTTCGGTGGCGCCGATGGCGTACCCGAGGGATCTGGTGGCCGGAGTGCCGGTGACCTCGTCCACCCCGGTCATCGCCACCTTGGTGATCTCTCGCAGCCGTTCCGGCGAGACGAGCCTGACGCCGTCCACCTCGCCCAGCAGAGCGGCGTACATGCGGGCCACGGCACGGGCGGACATGGTGCCGCCCGCCGGGATGTCGGAGGTCAGCACATCGGCGCGGTTGCCGAAACCGGCATCCGGCATCGCTGCCATCGGCGCCGCCGTGTAGCCGTCCACCACCCTGAAGAACGGTATGTCGGCGAACATCTCCGCGGACATCTCGAACTCGAAGTCGCTCGGCGCGTCCTCCAGCCGGGCCAGCCTGCCCAGCTCGGATTCCGGGACGCCGAAGAACAGCTCACCGGCCACCCCGAGCGGCCCGGCGACCTCCTCCCGCAGGACCTGCGAGATCGGCCTGCCGGTGCTCCGGCGGACGATCTCCCCGATGAGGTAACCGAACGACTGGGGGTGGTAGCCGGTCTTGGTGCCCGGCTCCCACCAGGGCTTGGCATCGGCGATCGCCGCGCACATCCCGTCCCAGTCGCACAGGTCCTCGGGCGTGGTCCCGGCGGGCACGCCGGGCACGCCCGTCGAGTGGGTCAGGGCGTGCCGCACCGTCGCACGTTCCTTGCCATGGGCGCCGAACTCAGGCCACAGCTCGACGATCGGCGTGTCGTAGCCGAGAACGCCCCGCTCCACGAGCACGTGCACCACGGTCGAGGTGACGCCCTTGCCGGTCGAGGCGCTGTAGAACGGCGTGTCCGGCGTGACGGGACGCCCGGTGGCCGGGTCGGCGACACCCGCGACGACGTCGACCACCAGGTCGCCGTGCCGGTACACGGCGACCTGCAGGCCCCGCTCGGTCCCGGACTCCACGAGCCTGTCGGCCGCCTCCTGGACCAGCTTCTGCATATCGCTCATGATCTTCCCTTCCGTGATCCAGTGTGTGACCGTTACGACGGCCGGAGGCGGCAAAAAGAATCGCTCCGGGGGGTGGTTCTCGGAAGTCCGGCCCCTGTCCCGCTGAGCCCGGGACTCAGCGGCGCCCGGGCCTGCGGGAGATCGCGAGCAGGACGGCGGGTTCCCGTCCCGGATTGTGCAGGGCTCGCACCGGCAGCCCGTCCAGCCACAGCACGTCGCCGCGCCGGAAGACCAGGCGATCACCGTCGGAGCAGACGAGCTCGATCCGTCCGCGCTCAAGCAGGACGATCGCGTCCCGCCATTCGGCTTCGGCCCGGTCCAGCGAGCCGCCGGGCTCGACGACGACCGTCCGTACCCGGAACGACGGCCCGAACCGCCCGGCCAACAAGGAGAGGGGCGGGTCCTCGCCGGTGCCCGTCACAGCGTCGAGGGGAGGCCGAACGCCGGGAAGACCTCGGCGCCGAAGGTGGTGATCTGGGTCACCAGCCCGCCCTCGACCCGCAGGACGCCGAGCCACGAGCCCTGGTACTCGGACTCGCCCGGACGCCTGAGGTAGGCCGCCGCGGCGGGTTGCCGGTTGGCACGGGTGGGCAGGACGCGCCAGTCACCCCACGCCTCGGGGCCGATCATCGCCGGGCGCCACGCCTCGACGATCGCCTCCCCGCCCAGGATCCAGATCGGGGCCGGCGGCATCGCCTGCCAGGCGTCCGCGCGCAGCACCCCGGCCAGGACCTCGGGATCCGCCTGCTCGACGGCGTCCATGTAGCGTCGCAGCGCCGCGCGTTCCTCCTCGGTCGGATCCGAGGAGGGCGCCCACTCCAGGCGCTGTGCGGGCAGGTGCTCCCGCATCGTCGACCGGGCCCGCTGCAGGGCGCTCTTCACCGCCGCGACGCTCACCTCCAGCAGCGCGGCGGCCTCCTGCGCCGACCAGCCGAGCACGTCGCGCAGGATCAGCACCACCCGCTGCCGGGGAGGCAGGTGCTGGATGGCGACCAGGAACGCCAGCTCGATCGTCTCCTTGGCGACCACCTCGGCGTCCGGCTCGGCGCCGGCGGGGGCGGGCGGCTCCAGGAGCCGGTCCGGGTACGGACGCAACCAGAAGACCTCGGTCGGCGACGGTGCGGACACGCCTGGAGTGGCCAGCACCGGCGCTTCACGCGGGCGTGGGCGGCGCGGGTGGCGGTCGAGGAAGTCCAGGCAGGCGTTGGTCGCGATCCGGTAGAGCCAGGCCCTGAAGGTAGAGCGCCCCTGGAAGCTCTCCCGCTTGCGCCAGGCGCGCAGGAACGTCTCCTGCACCAGGTCCTCCGACTCCTCGAAGGAGCCGAGCATCCGGTAGCAGTGCACCCGCAGCTCCCGCCGGTACCTCTCGACGAGTGTGCCGAACGCCGGCTCGTCACCCGCCAGCGCGGCGGCCAGGACCGCGCTCTCCTCCGGGCCCGCCTCTTCCTTGATCACAACGACGTTCCTCCCATACCGCGGCCCGCCCGGCGCGGGCGCCCACCGTTATGACGGCCGCCGGAGGGAAAAGGAATCGGCTGCGGGCGTGGGAACGCCTCAGAGGCGTACGACCACGGTGTTCGCCGCACGGTCGTGCAGGCCCCGCTGGTCGCGGTCCCAGATGAGGGCGGGCAGGGCCAGGCAGAGCAGGACGGTCCGTACCAGCACGGAGACGAACCCGGGGCGGCCGCCGCCGAGCGCGGCGACCCTGATGCCGAACAGGCGCATCCCGAAGGTCATCCCCATGGTGCCCACCAGCAGGAGGTATTCGGCGGCCAGGACCAGGATCGGGACCCAGGCCGAATGAGTGGGGTCGATCCGCAGGAGCCCCTGGGTGATGGCCCAGGTGCAGATCAGCCAGTCGACCACGATGGCGCCGAGCCTGCGGCCGAATCCGGCCACCGAGCCGCTGCCCTCCGCGGGCAGCCCGAGCCGCTCCCCCGGATACCCGAGGTCGACTCCGGCCGACCTGACGCCACCGAGCCAGGTCTGGGTCCAACGCGGCTGCTTGCTGCTCATGCCCCAACGGTAGCCGCCCTGGGTACCGCCCCCGTACTCGCCCGGACTGGCTGGCAAGACAGGGCGAAAGCCGTAGATCATATGTGTCGGCATCTCAACAAGCACATTCCCCCCGGAGCCCCCGTGCCTGACAACGACGACATCGACGAGCGGTTCAAGACGCTCACGGCTCAGATCAGCGTGCGGGAACGCAAGCGGATGACCAAGATCGCCGAACAGGAGTGGGCACGGCAGCCCCGCCTCAGGCGTCGCCGCAGGCGGCGGTGGGCCGCGGTCGCGGTGGCCGTCCTGGTGGCGGCGGCCGGGGGATTCGTCGTCTACCGGCCCGACGCCGTCGCGCGGATCCGCGCCTCGGTCTTCGCGGGGTTCGCGGGCTCCGACGCCGGGCCGCTCGCGGGCCCGACGACCGAGGCCACCGAGAAGGCGCCGGTGAAGCCGGTGAAGGTCTCCCCCTTCGACGACTCACCCGCCCAGAAGTACGCCAACGGCGCCAAGGGACTGGTCATGCCGGAGCCTCGGGCGCTCGGCGGACTGAGCCGCAAGGAGGTGTCCGCAGCCCTGCGGCACGCGAGAAAACTCCTGACGGCCTCGAACCTGGACCGGAAGGTGCTGCTGGGCGGCAGGCCGAACGCGCTGATCCGGTTGCTGGACCCCGAGCAGCGCGCGCCGTTCGTCAAGGGCCTCAAGCGTCCCGGCAGGAAGGGCGGGTACGGAAGCCGGAGGTGGGTGACCAGCCTGGCTCCGAAGAGCGCCGAACTGGTCAGCGAGACCTTCAAGGTCCACGGCAAGACCCGGCTGACGACCTTCAAGGAGAACGGGCTCGGCGGCGTCCGGATCAAGGTCAACTACCTGTTCGTGTACGCGATCCAGCGGCCGGGCCAGCCGGACACCCTGACCAGGCTCGTCGCGCACAACATCGGCAGGCTGGACGTGTGGCGGGAGGGCGGCCGGCTGCGCTTCTGGGTCAGCGGCTGGAACGGCGGAGGAGTCGCCCCGGCGCGGTGCGACATCGACGACGCCTTCGTGCACCCGTTCTATCCGGACTCGCCTCCTGACCGGAAGCTGAAGGCCGGCGCCCCGGCCGTGGATCCCTACTCGATCGAGGAGGAGACGACAAAGGACTGCAGCCCGCTGAAGTCCAACACGTGAAAATCCGGCAAAACCGGGCAAAGGAAGGCTCGGTATACCCGTCCAGGCGGGGTCCGAGAACTAGCGTGAAGGCGACTTTCGCTTAACACGAGTGAAACAAACGAGACACGGGGCGGTAACGGCGCAGGCATACTTTCGCTCTGATAGCCCGTGCCCCATGGGAGGTTCGCGTGTTCAACTCCGCCGACGACGTCCTGAAGTTCATCAAGGACGAAGGGGTGCAGTTCGTCGATGTCAGGTTCACCGACCTGCCGGGGACGACGCACCACTTCACGTTCCCTTCGGAGAACTTCGGAGCCGGCGTCTTCACCGACGGTCTCATGTTCGACGGCTCGTCGATCCGCGGTTTCCAGGCCATCCACGAGTCGGACATGCTGCTGCTGCCCGACCCGTCCACGGCCGTGCTCGACCCGTTCCGGCAGCACAAGACGCTCAACATCAACTTCTTCGTACACGACCCGCTGACGGGCGAGGCCTACAGCCGCGACCCGCGCAACGTCGCCCGCAAGGCGGAGGAGTACCTGAAGGGCACCGGCATCGCCGACACGGTCTACTTCGGCCCCGAGGCCGAGTTCTACATCTTCGACGACGTGCGGTTCGAGACCAACGCGCACGCGAGTTACTACTACATCGACTCGATCGAGGGCGCCTGGAACAGCGGCAAGGCCCAGGACGGCGGCAACCTCGGTTACAAGCCGCGCTTCAAGGGCGGCTACTTCCCGGTCCCGCCGATGGACCACTTCACCGACCTGCGCTCGGAGATGGTGCGCCGCCTCATCGACGCGGGCATCGACGTCGAGATGCAGCACCACGAGGTGGGCACGGCCGGCCAGGCGGAGATCGACTTCCGGTTCAACACGCTGCTCAAGGCCGCCGACACCCTGATGCTGTACAAGTACATCGTCAAGAGCACGGCCCTGGAGCACGGCCACACGGTCACCTTCATGCCCAAACCGATCTTCGGTGACAACGGCTCCGGCATGCACTGCCACCAGTCGCTCTGGAAGGACGGCGCGCCGCTCTTCTACGACGAGGTCGGCTACGCGGGCCTGTCCGACACCGCCCGCTACTACATCGGCGGCCTGCTCAAGCACGCCCCGTCGCTGCTGGCCTTCACCAACCCGACGGTGAACTCCTACCACCGCCTGGTGCCCGGCTACGAGGCCCCGGTCAACCTGGTCTACTCCCAGCGCAACCGCTCGGCGTGCATCCGCATCCCGATCACGGGTTCCAACCCGAAGGCCAAGCGCATCGAGTTCCGTGTCCCGGACCCGTCGTGCAACCCGTACTTCGCCTTCGCCGCCCAGCTCATGGCCGGCATCGACGGCATCCGCAACAAGATCGAGCCGGTCGAGCCGGTCGACAAGGACCTCTACGAGCTTCCCCCCGAGGAGGCCCGTAACATCCCGCAGGTCCCCGGCTCGCTGACGGACGTGCTCGCGGCCCTGGAGGCCGACCACGAGTACCTGCTGGAGGGCGGCGTGTTCACGCCGGACCTGATCGAGACCTGGATCTCCTACAAGCGGGAGAACGAGATCGACCCGATCCGCCTGCGCCCCCACCCGCACGAGTTCGAGCTCTACTACGACGTCTGATCGGTTAAGGCTGTGACCTGCGTAAACGCTGACGGTTGAACCGCCAGGGCACATACAGGGCACTCAGGTCTCTTGTGAAAGGCCGTTGGCCGTCCCTCCGCCGAGGGCACGCTCGACGGCCTTTCGCATCCGCTCCTCCCCCGACGGCATGAAGTGCGCGTAGGTCCGCAGTGTGAACCCGGGGTCCTCGTGGCCGAGGAACTCGGCGAGGCCGCGGATATCGACGCCATCCGCCAGGAGAACGCTCGCGAAATGGTGCCGCAGGGCGTGAAACCCCTCCTCCCTGCTCTCGGTCCATCGACGCGTGCCCGTCTCACGGACCGGGATGACTCCCGCGCCTTCGAGACTCTGTTGGCCGATTCGCATCAGGCGGCCAGGCCGAGATCGGTGGCGAGTCGGGTCAGCCATGATCCAGATCTCTACAAGCAGCGCAACACGGCCGAACGCTGCATCAACCGGATCAAAGAATGGCGCGGGCCGGCCTTCCGCTTTGACAAGACCCCCGAGAGCTACCTCGCCGGCCTTCATCTACGCGAGGCCATCTTGTGGATCCGAAGCCTTCAACCCGTTTGAAGATCCGAAGTCCGTACAGGCCCTAGCCGCGTCGCAGGCGCAGACTTCGTCATCGACGGATGCCTGACCCCAGAACAGTGAGCTGGACCGCCCTATGTATCAGGGTGCGGGCCGAGCGAGCCGACGATGCGGAGTAGGTAGGAATGTGAGAAGGGCAATTCGTCGGCGAGCTGCTCGAATGCATGTGGGGCGCCGGGAACGACGTCAAGCTCGCAGGGCGCCCCGGCCGCGGAGCGTCTCAGCGTACGCGGCGTCCACTGTTGGAGTCAGCATGCTCAAGACGGCCTACCTCCTTTCGTCGGTATTCTCCCGGTTCTTTCGGCGCCAGACTCGGCCGCACAGGAGAACGCAAGTCTTCGACGAAGAGGAGAACATCATGACCGATCTCAACCCGAATGTTGACGTCGTCGGTCCCTCGGGTCGGCCTGCGCGCGTCGTTGAGGAGACGACGCAGGACGACGTCGTGAGGCAGTATCTGCGTGTGCCCATGCGGGACGGCGTCGAATTGGCCAGTCTGATCTTCTATCCCGCGGATGTCGAGCCTCGGCCTGCGCTCATCATGCGCACACCCTACGGCGCGCGCGGCGGCCTCACCCCCTTGGACGAGCTCGGCTTCACAACGGCGAAGGCCGGATACGCGATCCTTATACAGGACGTCCGTGGCTCTCACGACTCAGACGGCATCTTCGCCCTCGCGGAGAACGATCGTGCGGATGCGTGGGACACGATCGAATGGCTCATCGCGCAGCCCTGGTCGAACGGCGCCGTCGGATTGACCGGTACCTCCGCGCTGGGCATGACCACGTGGCTCGCGGCCGCGAACCACCACCCTGCGGTGAAGGCAATCTTCGCAGGGTCGACGGGGCGCGTATTCGACGGCTTCGGCTATTACGGGCGAGGGATCGTCCAGCCGGATGTCCTCTTGGGCTGGGCGGCCAACCAGATCCTTCCAGATCAGCTGAAGAGGACCGGCCGAGCAGTCAGCGATCCAGCCCTCCTCGAATTGACAAATCCAGGCTCCGCTGACCTCGTAGCCGAACTCATGAGCTTTTCAGACGGCGACGATGACCGGCGAATGGAGGTGTTCGTTGCGATGGCGAACGCCATGGCTGCGCAAGCAACTGCGTTCATCGACTTGGCCGGCCGCCCCGCTGAGACAGCGGCGCTGCTCGGGGAACACCTGCCATGGCTGACTCGATGGGCGGCCCACGATGACCCGTCGGACCCGTTCTGGACCCTGGTCGACTACGAGGACGCGACGAGGACGCTGGATGTGCCGGGTCTCCATACAATCGGCTGGCACGACTTGTTCATCCGGGGAGCGCTGCGGAACTTTGTGACCGCACGGAAGAACAGTTCTGCACCTCAGCGCATTGTGATCTCGCCGTTCACGCACATGGGGTCTGCTGCACCCGTCGGTGAGTGGGTGCCTCCTCTCGCGGGAGTGCACGACACGCTCGCCATCGGGGAGATGTCGTACTCGCCCGAGGTGGACCTGACGACGCGGTGGTTCGACCGCTATCTCAAGGGAGAGTCGAACGGCGTCGAATCCGAGGCGCCGATCAGTATCTACATTCAGCGCGCCAACATCTGGCGGGATGAGTGGGAGTGGCCCCTCGCGCGAACCAACTGGACCAATCTCTACCTGACATCCGAGGCCCCGGCGAACTCCGTGCGCGGGGGTGGGCGCCTCGTCGACAGCCCCTCGACGGATGTCGTCCCCGACACGTTCCAATATGACCCCGCAGATCCGGTCCCTTCCGCGGGCGGCACGTTTCTCGGCATCGTCTCAACCCCGGGCATCGTCGACCAGGCGGAGGTCGAGTCACGAGGGGATGTCCTGGTATTCACCAGCGCACCATTCGTTGATGGTGTCGAGGTGACAGGCCCGGTCGCGGTCGAATTGTTTGCCTCGACATCCGCGGTTGACACGGATTTCACGGCAAAGATGACCGACGTTAGCACCGATGGTTCGTCGACCAACGTCTGCGACGGAGTCACGCGGCTGAGATTTCGCGAGGATCAGCCAGGTCTGGTTGAACCGGGTTCTGTACAAAGATTGACCATCGAGCTGTCGCCGACCAGCTACTTCTTCCAGCCCGGCCATTCCATTCGTCTGCAGGTTTCGTCGAGCAACTTTCCGCTCTTCCTGCCCAACAACAATATGGGTGCGAATTCCTTCAACGATTCGACAATACCGGTGGTAGCGACGCAGCAAGTCTTCCACGACCTCGCTCATCCCTCGCGGCTGATCATTCCCGTCATCCCCCACAGTTGAGCCGGTCACAGGCAAGGGGCGACCAGGTGGTGAAATGTCGAGGATCCGGCGGCCGGCGACCACACGCCGCCTGTTGCTCGCAGCGCGAGTGCGCCCGCCGAATGGATGCGCGCTGACTCCCGCACTCAAGTGGACGCTTGCGGTCAAGTCGACCAGCACACTCACGCCCTTCGGTTGCTGCCCTCGGCAAGCCAGCTAGGGAATGGCGTGTATGGAGCGAGCCTTCAAGACTGCGTCGAACCGGCTGCTCGCTCCCAGCTTTCGCATTGCCGATGCGAGATACGCCTTCACCGTGCTCTCCTCGAGGTCGAGGCGATGCGCCACCTGCGCATTACGTTGCCCGAGCGCCACAATCGCGAGCACGTCGACCTCTCGCGGCGTCAAGCGAGGCAAGGCCTCATCTCGCCTTTCAGGCCGGCCAATCAGTACAGCACCGACCTGCTCGATGCGCAGCCGGAGTTCGGCGTCATCGATCGATTGAGCGATCGCCCTCAGTTCCGCATACTGCTCGCGGATCTCACGTACTCGACTCGAGGTGTCCGCCGACGGCGCGATGCCGGTGACGCGCTCGCCTTGCGCGGCCTCAACACGTCGCTTCACCTCGTCGTGGACCGACATCTCCCAACTCAGATTCCGGGCAATCTTCATCGCGGAGCTCACGGTGTCATTCCCCAGCTGGGTGGCGACCCGATGGCCACCATAGAGCACGGCGCGGACCTCGCCCTCAACAAGGACAGGAATCGCCATCAGCGTCACGATTCCCTCGGCGTTCACCTCTCGCTCGTACCGACGCGTGATCGATCTTGTTCGCTGGTAGTCGATTGCGGACACCGGCTTGCGAGTCTGGAGGGCTTGCCCGCCGAGACCCTCGCAGGGTTCGATCACAAGTCCGTGCACGCTGGTTCCAACAGTGCCGGCGTAGGAAGAAAGCGGCGCCCGCCCATCTGTAGTGATGCCACCAAAGGCCACGACAAATTGAGCTCTCGACTTCATCGCCGTGACGGCGCGCGCCAAAAGACGCATCTCGTAATCGATGTCCGCGGTCAAAGGCAACATTCGCCTACCTCCTTTGGATGGTGGCGGCAACCACTGCGTTCACCTAGCGTGGTTGATATCCCGCGAAGCTGGAAGAACGCAAGGAGACCACAATGACGTCGCCATCCGCACATCACGCGAACTACACACCACTCACGCCACTCGGCTTCCTCCGCCGTGCGGCCGAGGTGTATCCACAAAAGCATGCCATCATCTACGGACGGCGAATATATCGCTATTGCGATTTTCTCCGCGAGACCGAACGCTTGGCTCGTGCGATTCGCGCAGAGATACGCCCAGGCGACCGCGTCGCGTTCCTCGCCCCCAACATTCCAGAACTCCTCATTGCCCATTTCGCGGTGCCTCTGGCAGGAGGAGTTCTCGTTGCGATCAACTCGCGCCTGGCGGCGACCGAGGTGCAGGTGATCCTGAGCCACTCGGCGGCGGCCGTGCTCTTTGTCGATGCCCAGTTGGCCGGATCCGTCGCTGAGTACGCAGCCGAACTGCCATCGCTCACACAGATCGTTGAGATCCCGGATCCGGAGTTCGGCCTCGCCGAGAGTGGACTCCAATATGGGCAAGTTTCCTTCGACTCTTTCGTTGAACGGGGCGTGACCTCTCCGAATGCCGGTACCGATCTCCTGTGGGATGTCGATGATGAACAGTCGGTGATCTCGATCAACTACACGTCGGGCACGACCGGCGCTCCCAAGGGTGTGATGTATACCCACCGCGGCGCCTACCTGAATGCCCTGGGCGAGGCCCATCACACTGGCCTCACCTCGGCTTCGGTGTTCCTGTGGACACTGCCCCTGTTCCACTGCAACGGATGGTGCATGGCTTGGGCCGTGACCGCGGCAGCGGGAACACACGTATGCCTGCGCGCCGTGCAGTCTGGCCCGATCTGGCGGGCTATCGATGAACTGGGTGCAACGCACCTGTGTGGCTCGCCAACCGTCTGCAGCACCATCGCCGACGCACCGGAAGCCCACACGATCGAACGAGATCTCCGGCTCACCGTTGCCGGCGCCCCACCGACACCGACGCTGTTGGAGCAACTGGAGTCGCTGCGAATCCAGGTGGTGCACGTTTACGGTCTGACTGAGGTGTACGGGCCGTACACGGTTTGCGAGTATCAAGAAGAGTGGGATCTGCTGACCCCGCAACTCAGGGCGAAGAAGGTCGCGCGGCAGGGTGTGGCGATGGTTCAGGCAGATCTGGCGCGAGTGGTGGACGAGAACTTGGTCGATACTCCGCGAGACGGCGTCACCATCGGCGAAGTCGTCCTTCGGGGGAACAATGTCATGCTTGGCTACTTCAATGACCCTGAGGCGACGGAGGCCGCATTCGCTGGGGGCTGGTTCCACACCGGTGACCTTGGTGTGATGCACGCCGACGGCTACCTGGAGATCAAGGATCGCGCCAAGGACATCATCATCTCGGGTGGGGAGAACATCTCGACGGTCGAGGTCGAGAACGCCATCAGCTCGCATCCTGCTGTCCTGGATGTGGCGGTTGTGGGGTATTCCAGCGAGAAATGGGGCGAGCGGCCCAAGGCATATGTCCTTCTTCGGCCAGGGCACGATGCCGACGAGGAGGCCATACGAAATCACGCGCGTGCCAGTATCGCCGGGTTCAAGGTTCCCGACCATGTGGTCTTTCTCGACCAACTGCCGCGGACCGCGACAGGGAAGGTCACCAAGGCAAGCCTGCGTGCGCGGTCCGACGTGCCCTCGCGCTGACTCATCACCCGACCTGGAAATGGAAGTCGTAGGGGGCCAGGTATCCGGCGGGTTCGCGGTCAGGATCAACGCGGACACCTGGACGTAGACACTTGCGCGTTTCATCGGGTGCGGACTAGAAACTCGAAAGCACGCGGATGCGGTCCGCACGGGACCGCTGCACGACGGCGACGTCGGGTGCGATCGTGTCGAAGCCGTGCGGGCATCCTGGGTGGACGTGCAGCTCGACCGACGTGCCGGCGTTGGCGAGACGCCGAGCGTACTCGATGGTTTCGTCGCGGAAGATGTCGAGCTCGCCGACCTCGAGATAGGAGGCAGGCAGTCCCGCCAGGTCGTGTGCTCGCGCTGCGGCGGCCGTGGCGGGAGTGTCGGGCCCCCCGACCGCGTCGCCGAGGAGTGCGTGCCATCCCGTGTAGTTGTCGTCGTAGCTCCACCCCGCGAACGGGACCAGGTGCGGATCCGGAACTGTGTTGCGGTCGTCGATCATCGGGTAGATGAGGATTTGCCGTGCGACCGCCACGCCGCGATCCCTGGCCAGGAGAACGAGACCGGCGCCGATGCCCCCGCCCCCGCTGTCGCCCATCACCGCGATGCGGTCGGCATCGATGCCGAGCTCCCCGGCGTGGTCGCGCAGCCAGACCAGTCCGGCGAATGCGTCTTCGACCGGTGCGGGATGGGGGTGTTCCGGAGCGACCCGGTAGCCGATCGCGAGCATGGGCACGCCGCTGTCAGCAACGTAGGCGGCGACGGTGCCGTCATACGACTCGACCGAGCCAATGATCATGCCGCCGCCGTGCAGGTAGACGACGCTGCCTCCCGGGTTGGCGCTCGGAGTCGCGGGCGTGTACCAGCGGGCTCCGATCAGCTCGCCGTCGAACGTGCGCAGGGAGATGTCGGTGCGCGCGACCTCCGCGTGCGGATCCTGCGTGCTGCGGATCATGGTGAGGCCGGCTTCCCCGATCGCGCGAAGGGCAGCGACGTCGTCGCGTGCGGCGTGGACTGGTTCTGCCCCGGTCGCGGCCGATGCGGCGAACACCGGCATGAGGTCCGGGTTGAAAGAGAAAGGCATCGTTGACTCCTCGGGATCGATGCGCGGTGCAAATTTCAGGCGGTCGGGAGTGCGATGGCGCCGGAGCGGACTGCGGCGACCACGCCACCGTCCACCAGAAGGTCGGTACCCGTGATGAATGACGAACTGGACCCGAGAAGGAATGACGCGGCCTCCGCGATGTCACTCGGGGTCCCGAGGCGCTTGGTTCCGGAGCCGTCGACCATTGCCCGCATCGCTGCGCCGGATGTGCCGTCGAGTTCGGCCTGGCCCATCGGTGTCGAGATGACACCCGGGCTGATGCTGTTCACCCGCGCGCCACGCGTACCCCAGGCGAGACTCGCTGCCTGGACGCGCAACTGGTTGGCGCGTTTCGCGATCCCGTACGCAGCGCCGGCATCCGGCACGGCTCCGGCCTGCAGGAAGGGCAGAGCGAGAAGGTCATCGGACGGTGTGTGCGCCAGCGCAGCCTCCATCTCCGTCGGCAGATGGCCTGCCGCCATCGTGCCTGCCATACTCGCGATCACCACACCTGCGCCACCATCGGCGACGACATCGCCGAACGCGTCGAGGCTGAAGGCGACGCCGGCCAGGTCGACGTGCAAGATCGCATCGGCCGGGGCTTGCACGGGGGACAGGCCCGCCGTGTGAGCCACTTGCCGGACATCGCCCAGTGCCGCTGCGGCCTCGGCGAGCGCGCGGACGGACGGCTTCGATGAGACATCCACCTGTAGGGCGTCGACGGCGAAGCCGTCCGCTCGAAGGGTTGCGGCAACCCGGTCCAACGTCTCCTCGTTGAAGTCCGCGAGCACGACCTGCTTACCCGATCCGAGTCGGCGGGCAATCGCTTCACCCATCCCGCCGATACCGATCACCACGAGAACATCGGGCATGTTCCTCCTCCTTCGCATCTAACGAGACGCGCGTCTCGAAATTGAGGATAGCGCCAATCGATACGATCGTGTAATGACCAACGCGCGTCCCGGACGCCCACGGAGCGAGCAAGCGCGCCGCGCCGTGCTCGAAGCGGCTGGGGATCTCATGTCGATCGGGGGCTACGAGGCGCTCTCGATGGAAGGGATCGCGGCCCGAGCCGGCGTGGGAAAGCAGACCCTCTACCGATGGTGGCCGTCGAAAGCGGCCATCGTCGCCGAGGCGGCGCTCGACGGCACGATGCCTCTGCCCCAGGTATTGCTGCTCAACACGGGCGACCTTCGCGCCGACCTGACCGAGTGGCTCCGACAGTTCATCGAAGCGATGCAGGCGACCGAATCGGTCGCCCTCGTCCGCGCTCTCGCTGCTGCAGTCTCAGCGGACGATGAAGCCTCTCACCGGTTGTACAACCAGTTCACGAGCATCAGTCGTCACGCGCTGATCGAGCGACTGCTGTCCGCCGCGGATGACGGCCAAGTGCGTCGCGACGCCGACATCGCCGCGGCCGCCGACGTTCTTCTGAGCGTCAACCTCTTCATCGTCCTCGCCCGCGATCCCAATACCGCGGCGCGCGCCACTGGCCTGCTGGACGTCGTACTGAACGGCGTGGCGTCACCGTGAGTAGTGGCCATACAAGCGTTCGACGTCGCCACCATCGTCTAGCTTGAGTTTTAAGTGCGCCACGAGCACAGAAGGTGAGGTCGCGGTGTAGGAGACCTCGCTGGATGCGGTGCTGTGCAGGAGCTGAAGGTCTGGCCCTTCGGCGTCGCCCTGCGGGGGGAGGCGACAACTCCCGGTGATTTGCTCGATCTACAAGACGTCGCCCCGCCAGGGGTTTCGTCAGATGAAGCTGAACGTTCAGCGGGTATCCCATGCCCTTCTGCATCGGCGCCTTCTCCCACGGGAAGATGGGTTCGCAGTTGTTACGAACCTCGATGCCGATCACCACCTCGTCAGCTGACTCCGCCACATCGGTGTCGGTGACCTCCCGGCACGACTTCCCGTCAGAGCCAGGCGCGCCGACGACGATCGTGGCGGTGATGGTGCGCCCGTCAGGCGCGACGGCAGCGGACTCGATGCCGTACCAGTGCGCCTGCCGAGCACACCCGGCCATGCAGAGAATGCTTGCCACGAAGAGTGAAACATTCCCTCGAATACTCATGGTCAGCCGATCTTGCGTTCGCAGGTCAGAGTGGATAGCCAATCAGATCTACGACGTCTGAGCTACTGAGCTTCTGACCTGGGTAAACGCCGGTCAGGATGCTCAGGCGTCTCGCGAAAGGCCGTCGACCGTCCCTCCCCGGAGGGCACGCTCGACGGCCTTTCGCATGTGCTCCTCCCCCGGCGGCAGGAAGTGCGCGCAGATGCGTGAACCCGGCGAGGCCCCTCCGCTACCGCACGCCCCCCGGCAAGGGCGTCATGTGGAGCCCGGGTTGATGGAGCAGACGAAAAGGACGTCCATACCCTCCACCGCGTAGTCCGACCAGTCCGCACCACCCGCGTAGCGGGCCCAGTCCGCCTTGCTGAGCACCGCACCGGTGTAGCGGCAAGCCGCCTCCTCCGGGTCGGCGACGACTTCGGCCAGGTCGCTGAGATCCCACAGGGAGACCCCGCCGGGACCGGCCGCCAGGGCCACGCCGCCATCGGCGCCGAGAGCCACGGAGTAGATCTCCCGCGCGTATCCCTTCAACGCGGCCGACCGGGTCGGCCCGGACGGGTTGGAGAGGTCCCAGAGCATCGCGGAATCGCTCGGTCCGGCGAGCAGGGCGGTCTTCCTGTCAGAGGTCAGGGCCATGTCATACATGTAACCGAGAGGCACCTCGAACATCGCCGTGCGAGCCGGACGCGACCGGTCGTCGAGGTTCCAGACCTCGACCTGATGCCCGGGCCCGGCCTCGGCCCGATGACTGTTCCCGACGAGAACGACGCGCCCGTCCGTGCTCATCACCGCCGCGGACTTCGCGGAAGGGGTCAGGTCGGCCGACTTGACCGGACGCGAGGGGTCGGCGAGGTCCCAGACCGTCGCCGCCCCATCGTTGTCCACGGTGACGGCGATCCCGCCGTCCGCGCTGAGTCCGAGGTCGCGAACGGAGGAGTTGTGCGCTCTCGTCACCGACAGGCGCGCTGAACGAGACCTGTCGGTCAGATTCCACACGATCACGTTGCCGGCGTCGTCGCCGATCACCGCCGTACGGCCGTCGCGCGACAACGCCAGCGCTCGCACGCTGTCGGCCTTCCTCTCGCCCGCCAACGTGGCCACCCGGATCGGCTTGGCCGGATCGGTGAGATCCCATACGAACGTGGCGCCTTCGTCGCCGGTCAGCGCGATCCGCCCGTCGAAGGACAGTGCCACCGCGTCCACACCCTCCTTGTGGCCCTTCAAGGCGGCGACCCGATCGGATTTCAGGATGACCTTGGGGTCGAGCCAGGTCGTGAGGTCCCACACGCTCACCTCGCCGCTGCCGATGTCACCGGTCAGGGCGAGCCGCCCGTCACCGCTCAGCGCCACCTCGCTGGAGGCGTCCGGCGTGAGCTCCCTGCCGCGCCACCAGACCAGCGTGTCGATCAGCCCCGCCCGGGTCTGCCCATCAGAGTGGATCTTGACTGCGGCCACGCCGAGTTTCCGGGCCGTGACGGGGTCGGTGTCGCGTAGGTCCGCGGCGTGCAGCGCGAGCCCATGAGCCAGTGCGACGCGCTCCTGAGCCAAGGCCCTGTCGTGCTCACGCTTCCACGCGAGTCCCGCGACGACCAGGGAGACAGCCAGGAGCACGGCAAGCACGATCGCGGACGTTCTCCAGCGGGCGTCGCCGCGCGGATCCGCTTGGCGGGCTTCTGGCAGGTCATTCACTTCGGTCTCCAAACCATCCGGCTCACAGCGGTGCGTACTCTTTCCGGATGACGCGCTCGTAATGCGGGCCGCAGTCCCCGAGGCCGTACTGGCGGGTCAAGGCGCTGATCGCGCAGTCATACTGAGCCGATCATAAGTTTTGGGACTATTGGCATTATTGGCCGATGTAGGCCAGGTGCGGGTCGGCGAAGAAGGCCCGGACGATATCGGGGCGCTTTGCGGCCGGATCAGCTCAGTACTGGTCCGACTCCGTTGCTGCCCTAATCGCGCCACCATGATCGTGCAAGCGATCCTTGTTCTGCAGGCCGTCGAAGACGACCGCTACCCGGGATGAAAAGGGCTCATTCATCTATCTTCGGCCTTACCGCCGTCCCGGTTATTGAGGTGTGTCATCCCCTCACGCTGGCAGCGGTCCAGGACTTCGTGCAGGTCCAGAGCCTGGTCGGCGAGCACATCGATGCCTTCGTGGAGATAGCGGTAGCCGGTGGCCTGGAAGATGCCCGCGTCGCGGGCAAGGCAGTGGACACAGTCGGCGTTCGTGAAACCAGCGCAGCACCGGTACTGCCGGCCGGAACGGCCCCAGGACCCAGGAACCCTTGGGCGTTCCGAGCCACCGGCGGTGGGCCGCGAGCAGACGGGCGAGGTACGTCACCACGTGGCGTGGCACGTCGAGCGCAGCAGCGTGTCAGAGGCAAGGGGAAGTGGGCGTCCTCGGCGGCACCGATGATGCATATCACCGGGGGCCGCGGCCGGCCTGTTCAGTCGGCAGCGGCCGAGGTCGGGGTACAGGGTCGGGTGCCCGCCCATAGCAGGAGCGCGAGGCAGCTGATCGCGGCCCCCAGTGCGCACACGGCACCCCAGCCGGCCGCCGCATAGAGAGCGGTCGAGGCGATGGCTCCGAAGGCACTGCCGAGCGAGTAGAAGACCATGTAGCCGCCGATCAGTCGGCTGCCCGCGTCCGGGCGAAGTGTGTAGATCAGGCTCTGGTTGGTGACGTGGACCGCCTGCACGGCGAGGTCGAGGACGATCACGCCGACCACCAGTGCCCATAGTGACTGTCGGGCGAAGGTCAGGGGTAGCCACGAGGCGACGAGCAGGGCCAGGCCGATACCGGTGGTCCGCTGGGAGAGCCCACGATCGTTTAGGCGGCCGGCTGCGGTCGCAGCCAGGGCGCCTGCGGCTCCCACCAGTCCGAACGCGCCGATCGCCGTGTGGGACAGAGACAGCGGAGGCGCGCTCAGCGGCAGCGCGATACAGCTCCACAGGGTGCTGAAGGCGGCGAAGATGAGCAGGGCGAGCAGGGCACGAAGCCGAAGGAGGCGCTCCTGTGCGAACAGGGAGAGCGTGGAGCGCAAGAGCTGTCCGTAGTGCATGGACGGTGCAGCGGTGTCACGGGACGGCAGAGCATGGTGCAGTGCCAGGGCGAGCACGCAGGTGAGGGCCGCCGAGGTGAGGTAGACGGAGCGCCAGCCAGCGAGGTCGGCCAGGAGGCCGGATACGGTGCGGGCAAGCAGGATGCCGGTGACCACACCGCTGGTCACGAGGCCGACGACGCGTCCGCGTTGCGCCGGTGGGGCGAGCGAAGCAGCGAAGGCCACCAACGTCTGGGCCACCACCGCGAGGAGTCCCACAGCGGCCATACCCGCAAGCAGGAGCGCCGCGATGGTGGCGGTGCCGACCACCATCAGCGCCGCCGCCAGTAGGAGCAGCTGCATCACGATGAGGCGCCTGCGGTCGACCAGGTCGCCCAGCGGCACGATGAAGAACAGTCCCAGCCCGTAACCAAGTTGCGTGAGGGTGACGACGGCGCCGAGTGTCGCCGGGCTGATCGCGAAGTCACGGCCCAGTGTCACCAGGAGGGGCTGCGCGAAGTAGACGTTGGCCACCGCGGTCCCACAGGCGATGGCGAAGAGCAGGGTGACGCCTCGGGGTAGCGCGAAGCCGGGAGTCCCCTCGTTCGTGCCCGCAGCCCTCGGTGTCGTGATCTCGTCGTTACCGGCCACTCGGCGCCCTTCGGAAATTGGTTTCATCTTGCTACCAGGTGGACGGTAGTCGTTCTGGTAGCATGTTGCAACCGATGTAAATGTGGAGGGTGTCATGGTCAGGCGGACGCGTTTCAATGACAGCGACTGTCCCGTCGCTCGATCAGTCGACGCGATCGGCGACTGGTGGTCCTTGTTGATCGTGCGGGACGCGTTTGACGGCAGCCGCCGCTTCGGAGAGTTCCAACGCAGCCTCGGCGTCGCCAAGAACATCCTCACCACGCGTCTGCGCGTCTTGGTCGCCGGCGGCATCCTGGACGTCGTCCCGGCCTCCGACGGCAGTTCCTACCACGAGTACGTTCTGACGCCGAAGGGCAAAGACCTCTTCCCCGTCATCGTGGCGCTGCGGCAGTGGGGCGAAGGACACTTCTTCGAGCCCGATGAACCGCATTCGGAGATGATCGACCGCCGGCGCGGGCTGCCCCTGCGCGCACTAGAGGTCCGCTCCGCAGATGGGCGACGACTCGACCCCGAGGACACCACCGTCAACAAAGTCAATCAGCCCAGAACGCCGACCGGGGCAAGGTCCGAGTAGCCTTCTGCCGCAATCGTGGCACGACGGCCCCGACCATCTGGCCCCACTTCTTACCGCCATAACGCCGACCAGGCGGCGATGCGTGCGCTTGTCCAGCGCTGATCGTCCCATCCATGCGTGATCGCGCCCTCGTCCAAGAACGCCTCCAGCCGCATCGGTTGCGCCTCGGTGAGCTTGCAGCCGGTCCCGGCGGCACCCTTGGAGACCGGCGCGGCCTTGTCGCCCTTCAGCCAGGCCCGGTGCCACTCACAGGCGGACTTGCGTGTCACGCCCAGCAGCTGGGCCACCCGTGGCGGTTTGATTCCTCCGGAGAACATGTCCGCCGCCCGAAGCCGCAGTGCTTCACGCCGCTCCCGCTCCGTGCCAGACAGTCCCCGCTGCTGTCTGAGTACCTCATACCTCCAGGCTTTCACCTGGTCAAACAGTGCAGACAAGCCCCCCGAGCAACCCGTGACGCCCAACTTTCTTCATCAGTACTGGGTCAGCGAGCCGGCCACAACTTCACGCTGTTGTCGGCGCTGCCGGTGGCGAGGGTTGTGCCGTCCGGGCTGAAGGCCACCGAGAAGACACGGTCGGTGTGGCCGGTCAGGGTGGCAACGGTGTCGCGGCCGGCCACGCCCCACAACCGCACCGTGCCATCGAAGCCGCCGGTGGCGAGGGTTGTGCCGTCCGGGCTGAAGGCCACCGAGGTGACGCCGTCGGTGTGGCCGGTCAGGGTGGCAACGGTGTTGCGGCCGGCCACGTCCCACAACTTCACGCTGGTGTCGGCGCTGCCGGTGGCGAGGGTTGTGCCGTCCGGGCTGAAGGCCACCGAGGAGACCCAGTCGGTGTGGCCGGTCAGGGTGGCAACGGTGTTGCGGCCGGCCACGTCCCACAACCGCACCGTGTCGTCGAAGCTGCCGGTGGCGAGGGTTGTGCCGTCCGGGCTGAAGGCCACCGAGGAGACCCAGTCGGTGTGGCCGGTCAGGGTGGCAAGGCTTTGGCGGCTGGCCACGTCCCACAACCGCACGCTGTTGTCGCGGCTGCAGGTGGCGAGGATTTTGCCGTCCGGGCTGAAGGCCACCGAGAAGACACGGTTGGTGTGGTCGGTCAGGGTGGCAAGGCTTTGGCGGCTGGCCACGTCCCACAACCGCACCGTGTCGTCGAAGCTGCCGGTGGCGAGGATTTTGCCGTCCGGGCTGAAGGCCACCGAGGAGACCCAGTCGGTGTGGCCGGTCAGGGTGGCAACGGTGTTGCGGCCGGCCACGTCCCACAACCGCATCGTGCCGTCGATGCTGCCGGTGGCGAGGGTTTTGCCGTCCGGGCTGAAGGCCACCGACTCGATGCCGTCGGCGTGGCCGGTGAGGGTGGCACTCGGTGTGGGTTTGGTGGCGCTCGGTGTGGGGCTGGAGGTGCGGGTGAGAGCGATCGTGGTTGGTACGCCGATGGTGGCCAGGGCGCCGAGCCCGCCCAGGAGCAGGGTGCGGCGAGATAGTGATCGGCGCTGCCGTGGAGGGGTCGTATTCACACTCGTAGGTGTAGAAGATCATGCTTGGGATTGACTTGCAGGTGCCTGCTCACCTTCTGCTGACCGGCCTGCGGCCCGCTGCATGACACGGCCATCGCCTTGACCGGCCGCCAGTCCAGTGACATTAGGGCGAGCATCTCCAGGGCCAGGCAGCCGTTGGGTGGGGGTGGTCTGCACGATCAGGATGCCGCCGGCTCGCAGGACGCGCCGGGTCTCGATGCCACCGACGGCATCGGCCATCACGGCGTTGACCAAGATGGCGCAGGCCTTCGCGCACGCACCTGTGAGGGCCTCCCGAAACTCCCGGTACCGGGGTGGTGCGTCGTCGTCTTCGCCGAGCTGGCGCCAGCGATGCACTGTCGGCTCCCCGATCCCGGCACCCCAAACAGCTCCTAGCCGACCGCACCGACTGGCCCTGACGGGATCAGGTACCCCCACCGAGGATGGAGGCCATCCGGTACGTGGCGTGGGAGTCGAGCTTGCGGCGTCCGCGGTCGTAGCGCTAGGTGGTGGCCGGGGAGGCGTGGCCGAGCAGCTTCTGGACGTCGGCCACGCCTCTCCGGCATCGAGAGCGGCGGACTTGCGTGTCACACCCAGCAGCTGGGCCACCCGTGGCGGTTTGATTCCTCCGGAGAACATGTCCGCCGCCCGAAGCCGCAGTGCTTCACGACGCTCCCGCTCCGTGCCAGACAATCCCCCACTGCTGTCTGAGTACCTCATACCTCCAGGCTTTCACCTGGTCAAACAGTGCAGACAAGCCCCCCGAGCAACCCGTGACGCCCAACTTTCTTCATCAGTAAGCGCACAACGGCACATCGCAGGACCCCGCACCCGTTGCCGCACTCCGCCCCCTTCTCCCGTTCGTCGGGAAGCGTAGCCACCCGCCTACGGCCGAGGCATTCCTATTCACGGAGGATTTCGTAGGCAGTGATAGCTGTGGCCCACGTTGCGGTGGAAAAGCTGTTTGGCATATTCGCCTGCCGGGCTACGCTGCTGACCAGGCTCTCGTTGATCTTCCTGGAAGAGGGGCTTTTGGCAGGCCAGATGTCACACTCCGGACGGCACGGCTCATGACCCTTTTCGTACATCTCACCGCGGCCAAGAAGGTCCGTTCGGTGCGGCGGGCCGGTATCCGCGCGCAGAGCCGAAACCATGACGGCCTGCCGGGAGTGTTCTGCCTGCCGATCCTCCCCTCCTACCAGCTCACTCACCAGTGGGTTCGCGAGCTGAAACGCGGTGGCCGACGCACCATGATGGTGGCCGTCGACTTTCGGGTGCCCGATGACGAGCCGGTGTTCGTGGGTTACTTCTCAGGGGGGCACGAGGAGCTTCCCAGTGCCAAGGCCGCGGCCCTGATCGCCGGATGCGAGGACGCCCGAGGCTACGAGGTCTTCATCCCACGGGCGATCACCGCCAAGGAGGTCCACCGCGTTCGCGGCGTGAACCAGGTGACCGGCTGGAGATACATGCCCAACGCCCACGGCAGGTTCCCCTGCCCGTGTCCCGGATGCATCCCGCGCGGTCAGTACGGTGGAGCGAAGATCCGCCAGGCGGCCGAGAGCCGCGGTTACTGAACAACCGGCTCGTCCACGTGCTCGGCAGGGACGGCGTCGCCGCTGACGACCAGGACGACCGGCGCACGGTCGTGAACGCCCGCCGGAGGCCGTGCCCTTTTACCTGGGGGAGAAGTCGAATTCGCCGTTCTTGACGCCGTCGACGAATGCCTGCCACTCGGCGCGGGTGTAGACGATCACCTCGGCGCCGGGGCGACGACTGTGCCGTACCGCGACGCGCCCGCTGCCATCGGCCAGCGGCCCGGCCTCGACACACTGCCCGTTACTGTTGGCGCTCCTGGTGCTGATGTGCCAGGCCACACCCGCCAACTCCTCAGGGGTGATCATCCTGTGCTCCCTCTCGCGCGTTTGGCACGACCGATTGCGGTCCGGATGACGGTCATAGACTCATCCGGGGTGAGCGCGGCGCTACGTAGGGAATCGTACGCTCGTGCGAAGATCTCGGCACCTTCCGCTTCGGTGTAGACGGCACCCCCTCTGGTCTCCACATAGGTCGCGTCGGAGTAAGGCTCCGGCATGGCAAAGATCGTGAAAGAACCCTCCAGGCAGGCGTGCTCCCCTGCGGCGAACGGCAGGACCCGGACGGTCACGTTCGGCCTCGACATGGACTTGGCCAGGTGCTCCAACTGGGCGCGCATCACCTTCGGGCCGCCGATCATGCGGTACAGCACGGCCTCGTCGAGAACGATCTCTATGCTCGGAGCCGACTCGGCATCGAGCACGCGCTGCCGGTCCATCCGGAACTCCACCCAGCGCTCGATCTGCTCCCCGGGGAGATCCGCGTCGCCCGCCGCGATGACCGCCAAGGCGTAGTCCCGGGTCTGGAGAAGACCAGGGACAACCATCACCTCGTAGGAGCGGATCCCCTCCGCGCGGGTTTCGAGCCAGACGTGATCGAACATCCCGCCGAGGGAGTCGGTGGCGTAGCCATCCCACCAGCCCTTTCGCCAGATGTCGCGGCTGAGCCGCTCCAGCCCGTCGCGGATCTTCTGATCACCGACGTCATACAGGTTGAGGAGAGCCAGCACGTCGGACACCCTCGCCGGAATGATGCCGGACTCCAGTCGGCTGATGGTGGCCGCGTCGCGCTGCAGGTAGTCACCCGCTTGCCTGAGCGTCAGCTTGGCCGACTCCCGGGACTCCTTGAGGCGTTTGCCGAGCCACTGCGCCCGCAGTGTCGGTCCTCGTTTCGCGCCCATTGTCGTCTCCTTCGAGCTCGCGACGCCTGTATCGCTGATTCGATAAGGGGTGAATCGGGACAAGTCCAACAAGCTCTTCAGGCAAGCTTGCGCACTCGTAAATTCGATGTCACGCTACCGAGGCATCGACGGTCACGCTATGCGTTTGCTTGAAGACGCAGAGAAATCGAAGCGGGGCCGTCCAGCAGATCTCCACTCAGGTTCAGCACCGGAAGGGAGTACCAACATGGAGCAGCACGCTGGTTCCGACCAGCCATCCGTCTGCCATGACCCGGACTTCGACGAGCGTTGCCCGCAGACCACGGGCCCGGAGAGTGCGTACGCGAGTGCGCGCGTGCCGCCCGATGATCTCCCGCGCATGTTCGCCCTGGTCCAGGAGTTCGACGAGGACGACGAGAGGGACGGGCCGAGGTCGCCGGAAGTGGTGGCGTACGGGCTGGCGCTGCCGGATGGGACGGCGGCGACCGTCACCAGGAGCGGGTACGGGTTCGGCCGCTGGACGAACGCCCACCGGGCCGCGCATCGGCTGGGCTCCGACCTGGTCTGGCTCGGCGAGAGCGCCGTCTGACCGGTCGGGGAAAGGTGCCCCGGACCACGCCTCCGGGGCATCGCGGTCGCGTGCACGAAGGTGACACGCAACGACTGCGTGCGGCAGGCGGCGCGGGCGGCCAATCGGAAGATCGGCAAGGTTCGGGCAGGGGCGTGACTCACGATCAGATGACGCGACTACAGGTCCGTGTAAAGCCGCAGGTCGGCGTGGTAGGGCGAGTGGGACTCGAATCCACGACCCACGGATCACGGGCACGCGCCCCCGGTTCGACCTCTCAGAGCCGGGGGTGCGTGCGTTTCACCGGGTCACGCGTAGAGGAAGTAATAGCGGTACCGGCCCTCCCACTCGCATGAATAGCCGTCCCACCAGCCCTGGGTGATGCCCTGGGTTCCGATCCGCTCGCACTCCGAGTAGTCCTTGAAGACGCCGGCCAGCCTCTCGGCGTGCGCCGGGGCGGCACCGATCGTCAGCGACACTCCGAAGACCATGACGGCCGAGACGAGAACAGCGCGTACCTTTCGCATTCGTCCTCCTGTGACTGGGGAGATCATGACGGTGGACATTATCACTAACCACGCGTCAGGAAGATCGTCACGTCCGAATCAGTCGCGGGAGGAGATGAAACTTTCATCGGCGTCGTCGTGGAGCGGTGCATGTTTCACGGGTGTGTATCGCCGGTAAAGCCGGTATCGCTTTCCGAGTCGCCTGTTCTCGAGGGTTCCAGCCGCTGTCCAATTCCAGACGTGGCGCCCTCGAAAGACCTCGCAGGTGCGTATCCGACCGCCTGTGCATGCCATGGATGATCTGGACTGTCTTCGCACTATGTGATCTATAAAGTACGATTTATGCCGCTCTTCCTGTTCGATTGGAACGATGTACAGAAAACTTTGACCATCGACACTTACGTGGCATATCGTCTCCCCGCCCATATCGATGTAAGCCGCGACACTCGAGCAGGACGTTGTTCTCGCAGGCGCTACGGTCGGCGTGCTGATCGCGGCCGCCCCGGCACAGGAGAAGACACGGACGGTCACCGGGGAAGCGGCGATCATCCGACCAACCGGAGCCGCACCATGCAAGCTCGAATCCGCACGGCCATGATCGTCGGCATGGCGATGACCGTGCTGGCCGCCGTCGGTGTGTCAGCGGCCTTCGCGCCGCCGGCTCACGCCACGCAGGTGATCACTGACGTCGCTTACGCGCCCGCACAACCGGCCGGGAGCAGGGGGCATCTGCTGGACCTCTACCTGCCGTCCACCGGCATCACGCCCCGGCCGCTGCTGATCTGGCACACCGGCTCAGCCTGGACGAGCGACGACGGCAAGGCCGGCGCGGACGCGATCGCGAACATCTTCAACCCGCTGGGCTTCGCTGTGGCCGGCGTCAGCGTCCGGTCCAGCGCTCAGGCGATTTTCCCGGCCCAGGTGCACGACATCAAGGCGGCCATCCGCTGGCTGCGTGCGAACGCCGCCACGTACCAGCTCGACCCCAATCGCTTCGCGATCATGGGCGACTCCTCGGGCGGCTGGCTGACGGAGATGGCCACCCTGTCCGGCGGCGTGACGGCGCTGGAGGGCACCGTCGGCACGACCGGCGTCTCCAGCGCCGTGCAGACAGGACTCGCCTTCTACAGCCCGACCGACTTCCTGCAGATGAACGCGCAGAACCTGCCGACCGGCGGGCTTGACCACAACTCTCCCGCCTCCCCGGAATCCCTCCTGGTCGGCTGCCCGATCCAGACCTGCCCGGCCCAGGTGGCCCAGGCCAATCCGATGACCTACGTCGACGGCAACGACCCGCCGCTGATGTTCCTGCACGGCCAGGCCGACTTCCTGGTGCCACACGGGCAGAGCGTCCTGCTCTACAACAGGATCAAGGCTCAGTGCGGCAACGCCACGTTCGTCTCGGTACCCGGAGCGGATCACATGATGCCCCAGATCATGGACCCCGCCCAGTACGGCATGCAGACCGTCCGCACCACCACCGGCTGCGCCGAGACCGTCGGGACCGGCACGTTGAACCCCACCTGGGCCAACTTCGCGACCTTCCTGCGCGGCGGGCTCAAGATGGGCACCTCCTGCGAGGTCGTCTACACCACCGGCGTCTGGAACGGCGCTTTCAACGGCAGCGTGACCGTCAGGAACACCGGCACGACCCCCATCAACGGCTGGACCGTGACGTGGACCTGGCCGGGCAACCAGCAGATCACGACCGCCTGGAACGCCACGGTGACCCAGGCCGGCGCCCAGGTGACCGCCCGCGACGCCGGCCACAACTCCTACATCGGCCCCGGCTCCAGTCAGAGCCTCGGCTTCTCGGCGACCGCCACCGGGACGAACGATATTCCAGCCCAGTTCAAACTCAACAACATCGCCTGCACGAGAGTGCCCGCCTGACACGACGCGCCGGGCCTGAGCCGAATGGCGACGGCCCGGCACCGTTCTCTCGTCGTCCGGATTCCAAACCATTACATTCGGAGAAACCGCGGCCTGGAGCGGAAAGGCGCATTTCCAAAATTCAACACGTTCCGTCGAATCTTGATCACGGAATGTCGCGGACCTGGTCGCTTACGTTCATATTGCTTTATCCGACGGCCCGCCCCTATTCTTGCCCCGGACGGCTCACCGGCCTATTTCCCGTTGTTTTCATTGACGGCCGGGGGTCGCTTGATATCCCGAGACCCGAAATAAGTCGGATAAACCGCCTTCCGATGCCTGAAATCCGTTGTCCGGGATCACCGATGAGTTAGGGGACGTGTGCGTACATCCAACATGTTTGTCAGGAGTCTCGGTGTCTATGTGCCTGACAGTGTGAGCGTCGAGCAGGCGGTTCGTGAGGGCTGGTACCCGGACGAGGAGGTCGAGAGGTTCCAGCAGATCGGCGCGGCGGTGGCCGGCGACATGCCCGCACCCGAGATGGCGCGGCTCGCGGTCCTGGACGCGTACGACCGCTGGGGTGAGTCCTCCCCGCGCGATCTCGACCTTCTGCTCTACCCGTCGGTCTGGCACCAGGGCCCGAACGGCTGGCAGCCCCAGCACTACCTGCAGACGCACCTCCTCGGCGGGAACGTGCCGGCGTTCGAGATCCGGAGCGGCTGCGTGGGGATGATCAGCTCGCTCGAGCTGGCGGCGAGCTATCTGCAGGCCGACGCGGACCGGGAGACGGCCATGGTCGTCTCCTCGGACAACCACGGCACCCCGCTGGTGGACCGCTGGCGGATGACCCCCGGGGCACTGATCGGCGACGCCGCGGCCGCGCTCATCCTCGGCAAGGGGTACGGCATGGCCGAGCTCCTGTCGGTGAACGTGACGGTGATCCCGGAGGCCGACGCGGTCAACGACGGCGCCTACCCCCTGTTCCCCCCGGACGCCACCATCGGCAGAGGGCTGAGCTTCGGAGACCGGCACGAGGAATTCCGCCAGCGGCTGCTCAAAGCACAGGGAACCGGGATCCACCTGACGATCCAAAAAACGATGATGCAGCAGGTCGAGCAGACCCTGGATGAGGCCGGGATCGGACTTGCCGACATCACGCGGGTGGCGTTGCCGCACGGCCGCCGCGAGGACCTGGACGGGCAGATGTCCTGGCTGGGCATCGACGAGGATCAGACGACCTGGGACTACGGGAGGCGCGTGGGCCACTGCGGCGCGGTGGACCAGTTCATCGCCTTCGAGCATCTGATCGCGACCGGCGGGCTGGTGGCCGGCGATCACCTGCTCATGGTCGGGTTCGGCTCCGGAACGTCCGTCGCCGCGGCGGCGTTCAGGGTCCTGGCCACCTCTCCCGTCACGAGAGAGGCACGCGCATGACCGAGCTCACGCGAAGGCTGGTCGACTTCATCCAGGAGAACCTCGTCCTGGACGGCGACGACATCAAGGTCGACGAGACGACCCCGCTCCTCGTGTCGGGTCTCCTGGACTCCCTGCGGACGGCGCGGTTGCTGAACTTCCTCCGGAGGGACATCGGCGTCCCGATCCCCGCCGCGAAGCTCGACCCCGAGAACTTCCGGGACGTCGTGACCATCGTGGCGATGGTCAGAGAACTCGAATCCGTTTAGCCGGGGCAAGGGCAGAGTCATGCAGTGGGCGGACACGTACATCAGCGGAGTGGGAGCCTTCCTCCCCCGGACCGTCGTCAGCGTCGAGAAAGCCGTCGCCAAAGGCTGGTACCCGGCCGAAGAGGCCGAGTTGCACAACCTGGCCGGGGCGGCGGTGGCCGGTGACGTACCGGCTCCGGAGATGGCCCTGCACGCGGCGCGGAGCGCGCTCAGGCGCAGCGGGCGGGCGCCGGCCGACCTGGATCTCCTCCTGTACGCCTCGACGTGGCACCAGGGACCGGACGGCTGGCCCCCACACTCCTACCTGCAGCGTCATCTCGTCGGCGGGGACGCCCTGGCCACCGAGATCCGGCAGGGCTGCAACGGGATGTTCATCGCCCTGGAACTCGCGGCCGGCTACCTGGACGCCGCTCCCGGCCGGCAGGCCGCCTTGCTGGTCGCCGCCGACAACTACGGCACCCCGCTGATGGACCGGTGGCGGATGGGCCCCGGCTACATCGGCGGGGACGCCGCCGGCGCGCTCGTGCTCACCAAGGAGACAGGTTTCGCGCGCCTGATGTCGGTCTGCACGACGACGGTGACCGAGGCCGAGGAACTGCACCGGGGCAGCGAACCCCTGTTCCCGCCGGGCGTCACGGTCGGGCGCCGGATGAGCTTCGCGGCCAGGAACGAGCAGTTCCGGCAGCAGGTCATGCCCAAGGGCGAGGCCACCGCGGCGCTGTTCAAGATCCAGCGGGCGTTGATGGAGATGGTCGAGCGCGCGCTGGCCGAGAGCGGGATCGAGGCCCGCGATCTCGCCCGGGTGGCGTTCATGAACTACTCCGAAGAGATCGTCGAACAGCGGTGCATGGCCATGCTCGACCTGCCCATGTCCCGCTCGACCTGGGACTACGGCCGCACCATCGGCCACTGCGGGGCCAGCGACCAGGTCCTTTCCCTCGACCACCTGCTCATGACCGGGCAGCTGGGCCCCGGCGACCACATGCTGATGCTCGGCACCGGGCCGGGGGTGACCGTCTCCAGTGCCGTGATCAAGATCATCGACAATCCTCAATGGGCCTGAATCGAAGGGAAACAAACGCAGATGGTCGACAGTCCGCGCGGAGTCCGGGTGGAACCAGTGGCGGTGGTCGGGATCGGATGCCGCCTTCCCGGCGACGTCCGCTCACCGGACGAGTTCTGGGACCTGCTGCGCGCCGGCCGGAACACGACCCGGCCGCTGCCCGCCGAACGCTGGCGCCGGTATGAGAACCGGAGCCCCGAATACGCCGCCGCGCTGCGCGACGCCGTGCGTCACGGCAGCTTCCTGAGCGACATCGAGGGCTTCGACGCGGAGTTCTTCGGCCTGTCGCCCCGCGAGGCCGAGCTGATGGACCCGCAGCAGCGGATCCTGATGGAGACCGCGTGGGAGGCCCTGGAGAACGCCGGCCTGCCACCGCACGAGCTGGCCGGCACCGACGCCGGGGTGTTCGTCGGGGTCTGCACCAACGACTACGGAAGCCGCCTCCTGGAGGACCTGCCCCAGATCGAGGCGTGGACCGGGATCGGCGCCGCGACCTGCGCCGTCGCCAATCGCATCTCCTACTCCCTGGACCTGCGCGGACCCAGCATGGCGATCGACACCGCCTGCTCGGCGTCGCTGGTCGCGCTGCACCTGGCCGCGCAGAGCCTGCGGCTCGGCGAGAGCGACATCGCCCTCGCCGGCGGCGTCAACCTGCTGGTCACCCCGGGCCAGACCGTCACGCTCGGCACAGCCGGGGCCCTGGCCCCCGACGGGCGGTCCAAGTCGTTCGACGCGTCGGCCGACGGCTACGGACGCGGCGAGGGCTGCGGCGTGGTCGTGCTCAAGCGGCTGTCCGACGCGCAGCGCGACGGTGACCGGATCCTCGCGCTCGTCATCGGCAGCGCCGTGAACCAGGACGGGCACACCAACGGCATCATGGCGCCGTGCGGGGAGGCCCAGGAACACGTGATGATCCGGGCCTGCCGGCAGGCGGGCGTCGCGCCGTCCACCGTCGACTACATCGAGGCGCACGGCACCGGGACCCGGCTCGGCGACCCGCTCGAGGCGGGGGCGCTCTCCTCCGTGTACGGCACTCGGCGGTCCCCCGGCGACCCGTGCCTCATCGGCTCGGTCAAGTCCAACATCGGTCACCTCGAAGGCGCCGCCGGCATCGCCGGCGTCATCAAGGCGGTGCTCGCCCTCGACCGCGGTGAGATCCCCCCGAGCGTGCTGACCACCCTGAACCCGGCCATCCCGTGGGAGGCCTCGGGTCTCCGCGTGGTGACCGAACGATCAGCCTGGCCGGAGCGCGACCACCCCCGCCGGGCGGGCGTCTCCAGCTTCGGGTACGGCGGCACGGTCGCGCACATCGTGCTCGAGCAGGCTCCTTGTGCCCAGGAGGCGCCCCGGGGCGAGCGGACCGGGGAGCGGCTGTTCCCGCTGTCGGCCGCGTCGGAGCAGGCTCTGCGGCAGTACGCGGGCAAGCTCGCCGATCACCTCGGGAAGGGGCTCGACCTGGCGTCGGCGGGACACACGTTGGCGCTCCGGCGCACCCATCTGGCCCGTCGCGCCGTCGTGATCGGGGCGGACAGGGACGAGCTGGCGGCCGGCCTGCGCAGGCTCGCGGAGGACGTGCCGGCCGAGGCCGTCCTCACCGGTGACGTGCTGCCCGAGCTCGGTCCCGGGCCGCTCTGGGTCTTCTCCGGGCAGGGCTGCCAGTGGCGCGGGATGGGGCGGGAGCTGCTCGCCGTGCCGGAGTTCGCGTCCCTGGTCGACGAGGTGGAGCCGATCTTCGTCGAGGAGATCGGCTTCTCTCCCCGGCAGGTCCTGGCCGACGGCGATCTCGACACCATCGACCGCGTGCAAACCATGATCTTCGTGATGCAGCTGGGCCTCGCCAGGCTCTGGAACGCGTACGGGGTCGCGCCGAAGGCCGTCATCGGCCACTCCGTCGGCGAGATCGCGGCGGCGGTGACGGCCGGCGCGATGACCGTCGCCGACGGCGCCCGCCTGATCTGCCGCCGTTCCCGGCTGCTGCGCCAGGCCGAGGGCAAGGGGGCCATGGTGATGGTCGACCTGTCCTTCGAGGAGGCGGCGGAGAGGCTGGCCGGCCGTACCGACCTGGTGGCCGCGATCTCGTCGGCCCCCGGCTCCACCGTGCTGTCCGGCGACGTCGCCGCGGTCGAGGCGGTGGTGAACGAGTGGCCGGCCGAGGGCATCGTGGTGCGGCGGGTGGCGTCGGATGTCGCCTTCCACAGCCCGCACATGGATCCGCTGGCCGTCGAACTGGCCGCCGTCACCGCCGATCTCTCGTTCGGGGCGCCTCGCATCCCCATGTACACGACCGCGCTGGCGGACCCCCGGTCGACGCCCGTCCTGGACAGCGCGTACTGGGCGGCGAACCTCCGGGACCCCGTGCGGCTGACCGCGGCGACGACGGCCGCGGCGCAGGACGGCTACCGCGTGTTCCTGGAGATCTCCCCCCACCCCGTGGTCGCGCACTCGGTGACCGAGACGCTCTCGGAGAACGGGTTCGAGGACGTGTTCGTCGGCACGTCACTGCGCCGGAACCAGCCGGAGTCGCCGACCTTCCTCATAGCGCTGGGCACGGCGCACTGTCACGGCGTCGAGGTGGACTGGAGCCGGCTGCAGCCGTCCGGCGGCCTGGCCGATCTGCCGCCGTACGCCTGGCAGCACCGCCGCCACTGGCGCGAGGCGTACATCGAGGACGACAACCGAGGGCACGACGTGCACTCCCACGCCCTGCTCGGAGCCGGGGCCCGCCTCGCGGGCAGCCGGACCCGGGTGTGGCGGACCGGCTTGGAGGACGCCAACCGGCCCTACCCGGGCAGCCACACCCTCAACGGGGTCGAGATCGTGCCCGCCGCCGTGCTGGTCAACACGTTCCTGCACGCGGTCGAGGACGAGGACGTCACGCTCACCGACGTGGAGATGATGCATCCGCTGATGACCGCGGAACGCAGGCAGATCCAGGTCGTGTACGAGCCTCCGGTGGTACGGCTCGCGGCCCGTACACCGGCCGGTCCCGACGAGCCCGAACCCGCCTGGCTGGTGCACGTCACCGCGGACGTGGCTGCTCCGGGCCAGGTGAAACCCGACGTGCTGCCGGAGGCCGGCGCTCTCACCCCGATCGATCCCGGGTTCGTGCACAAGCGGCTGGCCACCGTCGGCGTGCCCTCGACGGGCTTCGACTGGACGATTGAGACGCTGCTGAGCGGAGACGGCGTGCTGCGGGCCACGGTCCACACCGAGGAACCGGGGAGCTGGGCGCCGGCGCTGGACGCGGCGATGTCCGTGGCGCCCTGCGTGTTCCCCGGCGATCCGGTGCTGCGCATGGTCGTGCACATCGACGAGATGGTGCTGACCGGCACGCCACCCTCGACGGTGATCATCAACGCGGCCGTGGACCCTGCCGCCGACGACACCGTCCGGGCGCTCCTGGCCGAGGTGGACGGCCGGGTGGTGGGACACCTCACGGGACTCCGCTATCCGGTGATCGACACGCCCGCCTCGGCCGAGGAGGATCTCCGGGGGCCTGCGGAGTCGTTCGCCGGCCTGGCGCCCGAGGACCTGCGCGAGCGCGTCCTGCCCGAGATCCGCGCGGAGATCGCGGCCGTGATGAGGCTGACCCCCGAGGACCTGGCGACCCGGCGTCCCCTTGTCGAGCAGGGGCTGGACTCGGTGATGACCGTCATGGTCCGGCGGCGCCTGGAGAAGCGCTTCGGCTGCCGTCTCCCCGCGACCCTGCTGTGGCAGCAGCCCACCATCTCCGCGATCGCGGACCACCTGGTGAAGCTTCTCGCGACTCCGAGACCGGACGCGGCGGCGGAGACCGTTCCCGAGAGCATGCCCGCGATCGGGGGCTGAGGCCGCCGGAGGAAGGCCGGCGCGAGCATGGTCAGGGTCACGTACCGGTACCAGGCCGGATAGAGCCGGACCTGGCTACGCCACTCCTTTGGCGCCGTTGCCGCAGGAGTGGCGTTGCCGGCACGGGGCCGGATTGTTGGGCAGACTTGTCATGACTTATATCGACAAGTCTGGCGAGGTGACGTGACAGAGGCCGACCCTCACCGACTTCGCGATCTTCTCGGACACCGGCGGCAGGCCGCGGCGGCCGTGCTGCTGGGAATGCTCCTGCTGCTGAGTGCCTCGGTGCCGACCCTGCCGGTCGCCCTCAACCGGATCACCGCCATCGCGTACGCGATCGAGGCCGGATGGCACCAACCCGGCTGGCAGGGCGGCGGGATCCCGTACTCCTGGGGCGGTGGTCACGGCGAGAGGCCTGGCCCCTCCCTCGGCACCTGCCAGGGCTACACGGGGGCGATCCGGCCCTGCCCGGCCACCCGGACCCTCGGCCTGGACTGCTCCGGCCTCACCCGCTGGGTCTACCATCTCGCCTACGGGCGCGACGTGCTGGGGCCCGGCAACACCGACGACCACGTGAAGCGGCTCAAGAGGATCCCCGCCGCCGTGGCCAGGCCGGGAGACCTCGTCTTCTACGGCAAGATCGGCAAGCGTAGGGTCAGCACCCATCATGTCGGCGTCTACGTCGGCCAGGGCAAGATGATCAATGCACGGAGGACCGGGACCGAGGTGCGGATCGATCGCGTCGCGGCCCTCGACGACCTCGTCGGCTACTTCCGCTACGCGGGAGCCCTCTGAGGTGCCTCGAAAGCGGGATGCCGCGAAGATGAGGTGCCGCGGAAACCGCGCGGCAGGAACACCCGGGGTCCCGCACCGGGAAAGACATCGACCGTAGGAGAGACATGCGTCTGGGCGTCATGTTCGATCGCGACCTTCCCCCCGAGTCGCTCATCCCCTTCTGCCGCCATCTGGACGCGGCCGAGGTGGACGACGTCTGGGTGGTGGAGGATCTCGGCTGGACCGGGGCGATCTCGTCGGCGGCCACCGCGCTCGCCGTCACCGAGCACCTGCGGGTGGGCATCGGGATCACCCCGGCGCCGCTGCGCAACCCCGCCCTGCTGGCCATGGAGCTGGGCAACCTGGCCCGCCTGCACCCGGGCCGGCTCGCGGCCGGCATCGGGCACGGCGTCCAGGACTGGATGCGCCAGGTGGGCGCACTCGCGCCCTCCCCGCTGGCACTCCTGGAGGAGACGATCACGGCGGTACGCGAGCTGCTGCGCGGTGAGACGGTCACCCTGGAGGGCAAGGCCGTGCGGCTCGACGGGGTGCGCCTGGTGCATCCCCCCGCCGTCGTGCCGCCGCTGCTGGCCGGGGTGCTGCGGCCCCGCTCGCTGGAACTGTCGGGACGGGTGGCGCAGGGCACGATCCTGCCCGAGGGGGTCGGTTCCGGGAAGATCGAGGAGGCCCTCACGCTGACCGGCGGGGGCGATCACGAGCTGGTGGTCTTCGTCAACCTCTACATCGGCGACGACGCCGCGACGGTCACCGCGCTGGCCGAGGGTTCCGCCGAGTTCCTGAAGGTCGCCCCGGACGAGGTGGTGATGGCGGTGGGTTCCGCCGAGGAGGCCGCCGACCAGGTCAGGTCACTGTGGGAGGCGGGTGCCCGCACCGTCGTGGTCCGCCCGTTCGGACCCGACCCGCTCCCCCAGGTCGACCTGCTACTGGCCGAGCTCCGCTAGTGAGCTGGTCCGGAGATCCTGTCGCAGTAGCGGCAGAAGCATGGTCCTAGCCGCCCAGGCTGGTCCAACGGGGGGGACAGCGCCGGACATGCCGAAGGCCCCGCCGTGCAGCGGGGCCTTCGGTTTAACGTATGCGTACCGGTGTGCAGGTCGCCTCTCGGCGAAAGGCGCAACGCGGCTCCAGCCGAACGGTATTCCGCGAAGGCGACAGGTGAGGCCCGGGGACACTGGGCACACCGGCCACGAAATACACAACCAGCGCCGCCCAGCGAATGTTCCCCACCTCACCCCCACCGGCGCAACGATCACGACCGTCGTCCTGCTCGCGCCCGGGAGTGCTCAAAAGCGTACAAGATTTCGGCTCACGACCGCCCAACCTGCTCCACCGCTGGTCACAGACCGTGCGGCAGTGCCCGTGATTCCCCCTTGATCACCGCAGCTTCGGGCACGCAACGGGCGCGGTCCTGATGGAACTATGCCGGACCAAGCGTCCACACGTAGTGAACCCCTGGCATGTCCTTGATTGACTCGCCGATGATCTTTATGGCCTGACGGTCCGTCAGCTTGACGTAAAACGACTCGTTCATCTCGTCCAGAGAGACAGTGACCATGCCCTCGGGTTCATGCTGAGTGTAGTGCTCGCGAACTTTCTTCCGGTGAGCGTGGTCCCCGAAGTAGATCTTTTCCACTCCGTCGATATCCCAGAGCCGGTCGACTATGGCCTGCTTCTGCGCCTCCGTCACGGACCGGTCGTGCACGCCGGTGCATAATAGTCCGGGACCACGGGAGCAGAGGTCGATGGCCACATCCGCCTTGCCTTCCCAGAAGTCCGGAACCACGGGGGCGACATAGTGCACTCCAGGGATTGACATGGCCTGCTCCGCCACGCGTGCGTAGTCATCCCATCGACTTACCGTCCCGACGAAATTCGCCATAGCGTTATCGGGATACGCGGCAGCGTAGATAGTTCCGTCGAGGATTCGCGATGTCCACACACCTTTGGGCCCTTTGGCCTGCTCGCTGGGAGGCTTCTGCTCGTGCTCGTTTTGGGACCGAAGGGTGGTGGTGGTTCCTTGGAAGCGAATGGTGGTGACCCCGGTTATGGCTCGCAGGGCCGCCTCTATCCTGGCTGGGTTCTTCGCGGCCTCGTTGTTCGCCGGCGGGCAGCTGGAAATCAGCGCGTAGCAGAGTCCCACAGAGAAACCGTGCTGCTCGGGCCATGGGCCATCGGGGGGAGAAAGCGGCCTACGCGACAGGTCGCGAAGGTACCAGGCGCCGCCGCCGGACCCGCCTAGCAGCACAAGCACCGCTAGGCTCGCGAACAGTAGCCTGCGATGAGCGAAGACCCACGAGCGTAACCACGAATTCCGGGGAGAGTCGCTTCCGAACGACAACTCCTCGGCCTCTGGCAGTTCGGTTGGCGTATTCACGCTCCCACTCTCCCACTCTTCCGATCTTCCTCATCGCCGGTCAACTGCTCGGGAGCCCGATACGTGCTGGTCCGCTACTGCGACAAAGCATGCCCCAGGTCGGACCGCACGCCTCCGTCGATGGGCTGACCGTCCGGGCCGGCGTGTTTCGATGCTGCTTGCACTTGAGCGGTGGGCCGCCAAGACCGGCGGCACCTGGAATCGCTATGTCGCAAAGGATGACCCGCAGGAGTGATCCGGGGGGAATGTTCAGCCGCCTACGCAGCCCCCCGGGGAAAGTCGGTGGCTCTTGCCAAGATGATCAGAACTTCCGCCGCCCTAAGGAGACAAGAACTTGGGCACTTTCGGCAAGGAAAAGGCCACCACCAGTGATTATGTGTGGTGGGGTCAGTCTCGCTGGCCAGAGTTCTGCTTCACTTTCATCGCCGGGCTCGCGCCTGAAGAGGTGCTCCACCGGCTGCGGTTGACCGAGGACCGTGAGCAGGAAGAGTTTGCCACCATTGAAGTCGGCCGGGCCAACGGTGGATCGATCATGGTGGAGTGGGCCGGCCACGCCGGAATTCTCCGCGACCTGGTACGCGATCTGTCCCTCGGCACGTCAATGGCCAGCGTCACACGCAACGTCAACCACCACTCCCACTTCATCCACGCCATCGACGGCCGGGTCGTCGCGAACCTGGATCCCATGTTCCCCAATTGGACCTACAGCGACGAGCCAGAACGACTACGGCAAGACCTCGACGAACTCGGCATGCTCCCACAACCGGGCCCCGATGATGATGACGATGACGGCTTCTTCGCCCACTACATCGAGGCCGCGCTGGCGCTCGCCGAAAGGCGCACCGGCGTCCGTCTAGAACCCCGCCACCTTCAGCCAGGCGCCCTTCCCCACCGCGCCTCGATCGCCCGTTACTACGACCGGCCTGACGGCACATTCCCAGAGTCGGCCCGATACTCCGACCAGCATGCTTCAGACAACCACTTGAAGTAATGACGAACCGGCCCGCTCAACCGAACACGCGACACTTCGATAAGCGAGCATGCCAATCCCAGAGGCCTACTCGTCTGGGAGTGTGACCGCTTGGGACCGTGGCCGAGAATCCGGTGGCCGGAAACCTGGTCATGCCTGGAAACCCTTCGCGCGGGGCCGGGCGTATGAACGGGTATGAGACCTAAGACGGCCGCGTGAGCGGTCACGAGGGGTTCACCGAGTTCGTCGCGGCGCGGGGAGCGAGCCTGTTCAGGATCGCTCACCTCACCTGCGGGTCCCGCGACGAGGCCGAGGACGTCCTGCAGAGCGCGCTGGAGAAGGCCTACCACAGCTGGGGCCGCCTGCACGCGGGAAGTGACCCCGAACCCTACGTGCGCCGCATCATCGTCAACACCGCCATCAGCCGCGCCCGCCGTCGCGCGATCTTGCGGATCTTCCTGACCGACTCGCCCCCGGACACTCCGGCGCCCGACTCCCTGAGCGGTGTCGAGCTCCGCCAGGTCCTGATCGCCGGTCTCCGGAGCCTGCCGCCACACCAGCGCGCCGTACTGGTCCTGCGCTTTTTCGAGGACCTGACCGAAGCCCAGACCGCCGAGATCCTCCGCTGTTCGATCGGAGCGGTCAAGAGCCAGACGTTCAAGGGACTGGTCCGTTTGCGCGCCCTGATCGGCGCCGACCTTCACGAGGAGGCGTTTCCCCATGCCGAACATTGAGAACGAACTTCGTCTGGCCATGGTCGAGGAGACCTCCGCGCTCGGCGTACCCCCTGGCCTCGCCCACAGGGTCGTACAGGGCGCGAACCGAGGAAGGAGAGCTCGCAGAACGGCTGTGGCCCTGGTCGCCGCGGCCGTGCTGGCGGCGGCCGTACCCGGCTACCTGGTCGTGGCGGACCGGAGCGGCGTGGCCTCCCCCACCCAGGCGGTGGGCGTGGACGGCGTCAAGGTCGGTTATCTGCCCGCGGGTCTCGGCGCCCCCGTACTGGCGAGAGCCGACGCCGGAGGTCTTCGCGGCACCGGCGCGACCTGGGGTTCGGGGGACGACCTCGTCCGCGTCACGGTCTACCAGGACCCGGCCTTCCACGTCGGGGGAGCCGAGCGCGTGCTCGGCGGGATCAAGGGCGCGCCCGAGACGCTGCCGGGAGTCCTCGTCGCGAAGGTGCGCGGACGCGGGGCGTTCACCCGGGCCGAGGGGGACGACCTGGTCTGGGAGGAGCGGTCCGGCCTGGTCCTGCGCGTCACGGTGGGCGCCCGACACCGGGACGACCTGCGGAGGATCGCCGATGGTCTCATCCCCAAGGATCCGACCGGCGGAGTCTTCCAGGGGCTGCGCGTCACCTACGTTCCCCCCGGCCTGCACCTGACGGACCCCTTCTCCGTGATCGACCGGACCGGGTGGACCGAACTCGGATGGAGCGGGGACGACGGCGCCTCGATCCGGCTCCTGGCGGTGCGCGGGGTGAGCGCCGCGGACGCGGAGACATTGCTCACCTGGGCCAGGACCCGTCAGAACCTGTACACCGCCACCCCGGAAAAGGTTCGCGGCAAACCCGGATACCGGGCCGACGGGGGCGGCAGGGGCGCCTCGCACACGCAGATGCGCCTGTGGCTGGAGAAGCCCGGTCTCGGATACGTCGTGGAGGTGAACCAGGGCCTCGCGACCACACTGGACAGGATCGTGGAGGGTCTCATCCCCGCCGAGCCGCCGTCCACCTCCGGTGACGCGGTCGACCACGTCGCCGTCGCCTACCTGCCTCCCGGCCTGCGGCGGGTCGCCGGGGAGACGGCGCGGCTCGGCAAGGGCTGGAGCGCGAAGGCCGGACGCTGGTCGGACGGCTCGCGCGATGTCGAGGTCACCGTGGTACGCGGCGCAGTCCTCCATGGCAGCCAGTGGGTGGACGAGTTCTTGCGCGGGGTGAAGCGGGAGTCCGTACGCACGGGAAGGCCGCTCATGGGCATACGGACCACCGATCCGGATGGTCGCCGAGGAATCTTCTTCGAGAACACGGAGGTCGCCGTCCACGTCAAGGTCGATCCCGCCCTGGCGGACAAGCTGGACAAAATCATCCTGGGGATCCGCGTCCCGCCCCTGTCTTACTGGCCCTAGTGAAAGGTCTGGAACGACAATGCCAGGGCCTTCCCGTGGACCAAGAGCGCCGACCAGACCATCGGCCGGATCTGCCGCTACTGCGACAGGATCTCCGGAGCAGCTCACCAGGGGCGGTCGCCCCGGGCACCGGACAGCGGCACGGCCAGGCCTAGGAACGGTTGCCCCGGACGCCGGTCAGGCGGCGCAGCACGTCCCACCAGAACGAGGCGCCGAACAGCAGCGCCACCATGGTGAGCAGGTAACCCGGCCAGTGGCCGGGGGTGACGAGCCGGTCCCACCAGGCTGCGCCGTTCCAGTGAAAGGAAGGATCGTCGGAGCCGTCGGGCGGGATCGTGATGCTCACGATCGCGTGGTCGAAGATCTTGACCAGCGCCGGGGAGCTGAGGGACTCGGTCACGCACTGGTACGGCTCGGCGAGGCCGCTCCCTGCTCCCGCGCACTTGTCCTTCAGCGCGGCGTACCCCTCCCCACCGCCGCCCGCGATGGCGGCCACCCCGGCGCGGTAGGCGTTGTCGCGCAGCAGGGTCTTGCCGTACTCCAGCGCGTCCATGCTGAACAGCAGGGTCAGCACCAGACCCAGCGCGAACACCACCCACCTGACGTAGCGGGCGTAGAGGGTGGACAGGCGCTGCATCTCCCCGTTGAACCAGTCCTCGACGCCCTGCCGGAACTTCTGCGCGTCCCGCTGGGCACCCTGCCAGACGCCCTTGAGATGGCCCGCGAGCGGGCTGCGGATGGCCTCCAGCTTGGCGAGCAGGCCGTCGACCCCGCCCTCCTCCGCGGCGACCAGCTCCATGACGGCACCGGAGAACCGCTCGGGCGGGATGTTCGCGATGCTGGTGCGGGTGCCCTTGGGGTGGTCGATCTCCTGGAGCCGTTCGTACAGCCGCGCGGTCATGTCGACCGCCGGCGTGGGCGGCTCCGCGCGGTCCTCGGCCGCGGGCCCACCGACGCCCGCCTCGTCGGGTCCGATCTCCCCGGCGGTCTTTCCCGCGACGCCCTCCGGGGCGATCCCTTCGGCGATCTCCGCCGAGACCTTCTCCTCGGCGTTCTCGGTGGCCAGGACCGTGGCGGAGTCGACCCGCATCGGCTCGACCACGGCGGGCGCCGGATCGGGACTGTGCGCCGGGCGCGGATCGTTACCGGAGAAGGGCAGCTTCGCGAAGACGTCGGCCACCTTCGACGGGATCCACGATCTGCCCTCCTCCGACGAGCCGTCCAGGGTGTCCCTGAGATAGGCCCACAGGAACTTGCTGCGGATCCCGAGCAGCCGGACGATGGCCTCGTTGATCCCGCTCACCAGGAGCGACAGGAGCAGGAAGGCCAGGATCAGGCCGATGGCCAGATCAATGTAAACCGATATCAAAAGGATCACCCGGACCGTTGATACACGCCCGCCCCCGGCGGCGCAACGAGATCACCGAAACGGGTCGGTTTTCGTGACGATCCAGGTCGGGTGACAGGCATCCACTCCACCCGGAGGGACGGAGATCCTCGCCCGCCGCGCGGGCTTCGGGTGGGCCGCCGCCTCCTCGCGCGTGGCCGGAACAGGTGCCGGTCCCATCCGGCCGCGAGAACGGTCAGTCCTCGTAGAAGACGCGCTCCACGACCCGGCGGGCCCGGCGGGTGGCTCGGCGGTAGTCGTCCACGAAGTCCTCCGTACCGTCGGGCGGGTAGCCGAGGGCGCGGGCGATGAGCATGCGCTCGCGGGCGTCCACCGGGATCGTGTCCGAGGCCCGGCCCCGGACCACCACGATGGCGTCGCGGATGCGGGAGGCGAACCGCCATGCCTCGGCGAGCATCGCCTCGTCGGCCTCCGCGAGCAGGCCCTCGGCGACCGCCGCGCCCAGGGCCTCCAGGGTGCGGGTGGTCCGCAGCGCCGGGAGGCGCCCGGCGTGGCGGAGCTGGATGAGCTGGGCCACCCACTCCACGTCGGACAGCCCGCCGGGGCCGAGCTTGGTGTGCAGGGCGGGATCGGTGCCGCGCGGGAGCCGTTCGGCCTCCATCCGGGCCTTGAGCCTGCGGATCTCCAGCACCGCCGCCTCGGAGATGCCCTCGGGCGGATAGCGCAGCGGGTCGGCCAGGTGCAGCAGGCCGACCCCGAGCTCGGCGTCCCCGGCGGAGAAGCGGGCGCGCAGCAGTGCCTGCGACTCCCACGGCGAGGACCACCGCTCGTAGTAGGCCGCGTACGAGGCCAGGGTGCGGACCAGCGGCCCGGCCTTGCCCTCGGGGCGCAGGCCGGGGTCGATGAGCAGCGGCGGGTCGGGGGCGGGCAGGGCCAGCAGCCGGCGTAGCTCGTTGGCCACCTCGAACGCCGTCTCGGTGGCCGCGCGCTCGGCCGTCCCCTCCAGCGGAGAGTGCACGAACATCACGTCGGCGTCACTGCCGTAGGAGGACTCGATCCCGCCCAGACGGCCCATCGCGATCACCGCGAACCTGGTGCCCAGCGGGGTACGGCGTTCCATCTCGACCTTGTCGATCGCGGCGTCGAGCGCGGCCTGGATCGTCACGTCGTTGAGCCCGGACAGCGTCTGGCCGACCTCCTCGATGTCGATGAGCCCGGCGAGGTCGGCGACGGCGGTACGGAGCAGTTCCCTGCGGCGCAGCCCCCGGACCGCGGCCACCGCGCCCTCGGCGTCCCCCGGATGGCGGGCGACCACGGTCCGCGCCTCCGACAGCAGCGCCTCGGCGGGCCTGGGGGCCAGCTCGGTGTCCGAGCCGAGCATCGCGACCGACTCCGGTGCGTGCATCAGCAGTCCCGTCACGTAGCGACTGGTACCGAGCATCCGGGCCAGCTGCGAGGCCACCGCGGTCTCGTCGCGCAGCAGTCGCAGGTACCACGGGGTGGAGCCGAGCTTGTCGGAGACCTGACGGAAGCCGAGCAGGCCGGCGTCGGGGTCGGGGGCGTCGGCGAACCAGCCGAGCATGACCGGAAGGAGAGTGCGCTGGATCGCGGCACGGCGGGAGACACCCGTGGTCAGCGCGCTGATGTGGCGTAGCGCCCCGGCCGGGTCGGTGTAGCCGAGCGCCTCCAGGCGGGCCTTGGCCGCGGCGGTGGAGAGCCGGTCCTCGGACTCGGGCAGCCGGGCCACCGCCTGCAACAGCGGCCGGTAGAACAGCTTCTCGTGCAGGCGCCGCGCCTCCATGGCGTGCCGCCGCCACCTGGTGGTGAACTCTCCCACCGGGTCGGCGGTCATGCCCAGGCTCCTGCCGAGGCGGCGCAGGTCGGCGTTGCCATCGGGCACCACATGCGTGCGGCGGAGCCGGTGCAGCTGGATGAGGTGCTCGACCTGGCGCAGGAAGGTGTACGCCTCGGCGAGGGCCTTGGCATCGTCCCTGCCCACGTAGCCGCCGCGGGAGAGGGCGGCGAGCGCGGGAAGCGTGGCACGGCGGCGCAGCAGCGGGTCGAGACGGCCGTGGACGAGCTGGAGCAGCTGCACCGCGAACTCGATGTCGCGCAGCCCGCCCGGCCCCAGCTTGAGCTGGCGCTCGGCCTCGCCGCCGCGGACGTGCTCCTCCACCCGGCGGCGCATGGCCTGCACGTCCTCGACGAACTTGTCCCGGGTGGCGGCCTGCCAGACCATCTCGTTCACCGCGGCGACGTACTGCTCTCCGAGTTCGGTGTCACCCGCGACCGGCCGTGCCTTCAGCAGTGCCTGGAACTCCCACGTCTTGGCCCAGCGCCGGTAGTAGGCCAGATGGCTGGCGAGGGTGCGGACCAGCGGCCCGGCCTTGCCCTCGGGGCGCAGCGCCGCGTCGACCTCCCACAGCGCCCCTTCCGGGGTACTGGTCGAACAGGCGCGCATCATGCCCTGGGCCAGCCGGGTGGCGAGCTTGATGGCCCCGTGCTCGTCGAGGGAGTCGTCGGCCCCCTCTCTCGGCTCGGCCACGAAGACGACGTCGACGTCGCTGATGTAGTTGAGCTCGCGTGCCCCGCACTTGCCCATGCCGATGACGGCCAACCGCACCGCCCCCGCCTCCGGGTGCTCCGACCTGGCGACGGCGAGCCCCGCCTCCAGCGCGGCCCCGGCCAGGTCGGACAGCTCGGCGGCCACCTCCGACAGCGAGACGGCCCCGGTGACGTCGCGCGCGGCGAGGTGGAGCAGGCGGCCCCGGTAGGCGACGCGCAGCGCCGAGAGGGTGGCGGTGGAGGCGTCGGCGGCCCTCGGCTCGGGGTCGTCGGGCTCGGCGCCGACCGCGAGCAGCAGCTCCGCGCGGAGCTCCCCCTCGCCCGGGCGCTCCATCGCCGACACCCCGCAGAGCAGGCGCCAGTGCTCCGGGTGCCTGACGACGTGGTCGCCGAGCGCGGCGCTGACGCCGAAGACGCCGAGCAACCGGGCACGCAGCCCGGAATCCGATCGGAGCGCTCCAAGAACGCTGGGGTCCTGCTCGGCCAGCCGGTTCAACGAGGTGAGCGCCAGGTCGGGATCGGCCGCGGCGACCAGCGAGGTCAGCAGGTCGATGTCTCCGAAGGCCTCCGGCCCCAATTCGTCGAGCAGCCGCTCGGCCCTGGCCCCGTCGGCGAAGCCGAGCCTGGCCAGACGCCCGGCGGTCGTCTGCATCCGGGGCACGGTCTCCACCGACCCTCCATGGTCCTCGATCACAGGCACGGGTGCCCTTCCTCAATCCTTACCCCGAGCGATCAAAGGTGCACGCCCCTCGCGGTCGCGTCGGCCTCGGCGCGCACCTCGGGCATTCGGAGCGTCGCCGCACAGGCTAATCCTGAAACTGTGCGGCGTCGTTAGCGGATTCGGAACGTAATCGCTCAGTCACGCGGTTTGGACGGCGGTGGCGAATCGCTCGGCGAGCGGCCTCCAGGCGGCGACGAGCCGCTCTCTGTCCTCCTTCACCTGCGTGTTGAGCTCCTCGACCGGGTGGCCCAGGTCGGTCAGACGGTCGGCCGAGCCGGCCGTCCAGCCGGCGAAGATCTCCGGGGTGGCCTCGGGGTGGAACTGCACCGCCCAGGCGTTCTCCCCCAGCCGGTAGGCCTGGTTGGGGTAGGGGTCGCCGGTGGCCAGCGGCACCGCGCCCGCGGGGAGCCGCGTGATCGCGTCGCGGTGGTACTGGATGGCGGGAGCGGGGGCGAGGCCGGTGAACAGCGGGTCCGCCCCGGCGGCCGGCAGCGGGACGACCTCGGTCGCGCCCACCTCCAGCCCGTGCTCTCCGCGCTCGACGGCGCCACCGCAGGCGAGCGTCATGAGCTGGGCTCCCAGGCAGATTCCCAGGGTGGGCACGCCCGCCTCGACACAGCCGCGGATCAGGTCTCGGGTGGCGGGCAGCCAGGGGTACTGCTCGTCCTCCCAGGCCGCCGCCTCGCCGCCGAGGACGATCAGCCCGTCGGCGGCCCGCTCGGGCACGGCCTCGCCCAGGTAGGGCCGGACGATCTCGCAGGCGACCCCGGCTCCGGACAGCCATTCGGCGAGGAACCCGAGGCCCGCATCCGCCTCGTGCTCGATGACGGTAATTCTCATACGGCAATTATGGGCTTAAACGGATACAAGAGCGGACGTAAGAAACCGGAGAACCGCCGCCCCTGAGCGGAGCACCCGCCGCCGTCACGCGCTCGGTGACCTGACCGGATCCAGATACATTGCCGAAGGGCCGCGTTCCCCCCTTCGCCGGAAGCAGGTGGAGGTCTCCAGTTCCAAGGAGTAGCGATGAATCCCGTCCTGAGTGATGTCGAGGTCCCCGGCGGCGCGCTGCGCGTCGCCAGGTTCGGAACCGGGCCGCGCGTGATCGTGGCCGTGCACGGCATCACCGCCTCGCTCATGTCCTGGACCGGCGTCGCCCGCAGACTGCCCGCCGAATGGTCGCTGGTCGCGATGGACCTGCGCGGCCGCGGCCACAGCGCCGGGCTCCCCGGCCCGTACGGCCTGGCCGGGCACGCCGAGGACGTGAACCTCGTCGCCCGGTCCGTGGGCGCGGAGTCCGACATCGTGCTCACCGGCCACTCAATGGGCGCCTACGTCACCGCGCTCGCCGCGGCGGGCCACGACTACGCCAAGGTGGTGCTGGTCGACGGCGGGCTCCCGCTGCCGATGCCTCCCGGCGCGGACCCCGACGCGGTCATCGAGGCCACGCTCGGGCCCGCCGTCGCCCGGCTGGCCCAGACCTTCCCGAGCGTCGACGCGTACGTGGACTTCTTCAAGGCCCACCCGGCCTTCGTCGGCGCGTGGACCGAGGAGGCGGAGGAGTACGTCCGCTACGACGCCTCGGGGCCGGAAGGCGCGGTGCGCTCGCGGGCGCGGCAGGAGCCGGTCCGCGAGGACGGCCGGTGGATGCTCACCGAGGGTGAGGCGATCGGTGCCGCGCTGCGGGCGATCACCTCGCCCCTGTCACTGTTGCGCGCCCCGAGGGGGCTGCTGAACCAGCCGGTCGGCATGTTGCCCGACGAGCTCGCCGCCGAGTGGACCGCGCGGGTGCCCTCGCTGAAGGACGAGCTGGTCGAGGACTGCAACCACTACACGATCCTCTTCGACGACCGCTGTGCCTCGCTGATCGCCGATCGTCTCACCCGTTGACCGTAGGGAACGACGGCCACCCGTACCAGGCCCTGCCCGACCGATCCCGCCGTGGCGAGGATCGGTCGAGCGGGTCTCGTAAGGCGGCCGCGGGCGAAGGACCCGGGGGCAGGACCTAGGCGGGAGCGATCCAAACGGCCTTGGCGGCGGCGACCAGGGTGCCGTCGGCCTCGTAGATGGCGCTCTCCCCGAAGAGCTTGCGTCCCTCGCGGCCGCCGGCGCGGGCGACGACGGAGTAGGTGCCGCCGGGATAGATCCGGCGGTGCAGCCGCGCGGTCAGCCGGCCGAGCAGGGCGAACTCGCCCGGCTGGAAGTGCGCCCAGCCGGTGGGGCAGTCCAGGGCGGCCCAGACGATCGCGTCGGGGACCGCGCCGTCCTCGTCGGTGACGGTCATCGGGACCCGCCAGCCGGCGGCGATCAGGCCGGTGCCGGACACCGGGCCCGGGAAGATCCGCAGGCCGTCACCGGGATCGCGCAGACCACACGCGAAGCAGCCGGGGAAGGCGTGTTCGACGAGGCCGGCGAAGCCGCCCTCGGCCCGCGCCGCCTCGTTGAAGGGCACGAAGGCCGGTACGTCGAACTCCTCGGTGACCGTGATGGCCTCGACGAGGAGCCTCTCACCGTCGGTGAGGGTCGTGGTGTTGGCGAGGTGGCGCAGGGACAGCTCGGTATCCAGTGGCGTGGGCGCGTGCAGCGTGACCTCGACAGCCGAGTCGTGCCGGGCGCCGTGCAACGCCTCGGAGACCGTGCCCGCGATCCATCCGCCGTTCGCGGAGCCCTCGGGGCCACGGAAACGCGCCGGAACGGTCAGCACGGTCTGCAGCTCGGCAGCCGTCGTCATGCCGCACCTCCTGTCGCCTTTTATGGCGATTAATCCTCAAAAATAACGGTATTCGGACTAACCGATTTTACCGGACTGCTTGTACATACAGCCAACTCGGGGTCGATGACGCCTCGATTAGCAGCGGGTAACACCGGTATGACGTTCGGCGGGCGGCGTCGGATTACCCGTCTCCGCGGCGTGTCGGCACGCCGCCGGCAACGACCGTGCGGCACGGTCCGCGCGGCACGGTCCGCGCGGTCGTTCCGGGCACGACGGGAGCCCACGACGCCCGCCGTGCCGGCAACGCGGAAGCGGCTAGAGAACCGGCAGGTAGCGGCCGAGCTCGAACTCGGTGACCTGGCGGCGGTATTCGTTCCACTCGGCGCGCTTGTTGCGCAGGAAGTAGTCGAAGACGTGCTCGCCGAGGGTCTCGGCGACGAGCTCGCTGCGCTCCATGACCGCGATGGCCTCGTCCAGCGACTGGGGCAGCGGCTGGATGCCCAGCGCCCTGCGCTCGGCCGAGGTCAGCGCCCAGACATCGTCCTCGGCTCCGGGGGGCATCTCGTACCCCTCCTCGATTCCCTTCAGACCGGCCGCCAGGATCACGGCGAAGGCCAGGTAGGGGTTGCAGGCGGAGTCGAGCGAGCGGAACTCGATGCGGGTCGAGCCGCCCTTGTGCGGCTTGTACATCGGCACCCGGACCAGGGCCGAGCGGTTGTTGTGACCCCAGGAGATGTAGCTCGGGGCCTCGCCGCCGGCTCCGGCGATCGCCTCGGCGTCGCCCCAGAGCCGCTTGTAGGAGTTGACCCACTGGTTGCAGACCGCGGTGATCTCGGCGGCGTGCGCCAGCAGACCGCCTATGAAGGAGCGGCCGATCTTGGAGAGCTGGTAGTCGGCGCCCGGCTCGTAGAAGGCGTTACGGTCGCCCTCGAAGAGCGACATGTGGGTGTGCATGCCGGAGCCGGGATACTCGGTGAAGGGCTTGGGCATGAAACTCGCCCAGATGCCCTGCTCCAGCGCGACCTCCTTCATGACCAGGCGGAAGGTCATGATGTTGTCGGCGGTGGTGAGCGCGTCGGCGTAGCGCAGGTCGATCTCCTGCTGACCCGGACCGCCCTCGTGGTGGCTGTACTCGACGGAGATGCCCATCGACTCCAGCATCATGATCGCGTTACGCCGGAAGTCGTGGCCGGAGCTGTGCGGGGTGTGGTCGAAGTAGCCACCGCCGTCGATCGGCTCGGGCCGCTCACGGCCCTCCGGCCGGTTCTTCAGCAGGAAGAACTCGATCTCCGGGTGGGTGTAGAAACTGAAGCCCATGTCGGAGGCCTTCGACAGGGTGCGCTTGAGCACCCAGCGCGGGTCCGCGTGCGAAGGCGAGCCGTCCGGCATGAGGATGTCGCAGAACATCCGGGCCGCCCCCGGCGTCTCGCTGCGCCACGGAAGGATCTGGAAGGTCGACGGGTCGGGCTTGGCGAGCATGTCCGACTCGTAGACCCGGGCGAAGCCCTCGATCGCCGAACCGTCGAAGCCGATGCCCTCGGCGAAGGCTCCCTCAAGTTCGGCCGGGGCGATGGCCACCGACTTCAGGAACCCGAGCACATCGGTGAACCACAGCCGGATGAACCGGATGTCGCGCTCCTCAAGGGTGCGGAGAACGAACTCCTGCTGGCGGTCCAAGGCTTCTCCTTCATTGCTGACGTGCTGCGACACGCCTGGTGTTCTATCAGTTTGCCCGCTAAGTGTTTCGCACACGTTACGAGGAAGAACAGTGAGATGCGCGTCGCGCCTCCGCTCGACAGACCCCGTCTCCTCTTACAGTGTGCGACCGGAGCCGCTGGAAGTTCGATCCGGGGGGAAACGATGATGCGCACTGAAGTTCACGAACCACCGTACGCGGTCTCGTCACCGGTCAGGCTCACCGAACGCCTCGCGGCATTGGCGATGCCCTGCCCCGTCCACCCGTCGATACACCTGGTCGAGGCCGCCGCGTCCGACTGGGCCCACGCGGCCGGGCTGACCCCCGACCCCGCCGCCTCCTGGCTGGCCGGGCGGGCGTTCGCCCGCTGCGAAACCCGCGCGGTCACGCTGCTCGCCCGCTGGCTGACCTGGGAGGCGCGCCTGCGCGAGGAGCCCGCGGCGCTCACCCCGGTCCTCGCCGTGGCCGCGGGCGGCGAGCCGGGCACGGCACCGCTGACGCGGGCCTTCGCCGGTCTCTGGGGGGCGTGCGCCCCCCGGATGAGTACCGCGTGGCGCGAGCGCTTCACCGCCGGACTGGCCGGCGGCGCGCATCCGGACGGCGAGCACGCGAACGCCTTCGGCCGCCGGCTGCTGGACCTGGTGGAGCCCTGCTACGGGGTGGAGGTGCCCACCCCGGTACGGCGGAGCCCGCGCTGGCGGGCGCTCGTCGAGGCGAGCGGCGACGTGACCACCTGGTGCGCGGAGGCGGCGGCCGAACACGACGGCGCGAGAGGCGCCTTCCTGGAACGCTCCAACCAGATGGCAGAGGAGCGGGTGATCGACCGCGTGGCCACCCGGATGGAGGAGCTGTGGACGGCGGCCCGCGCGATCCCGGCGCTCACCGAGCGGCACGATCTCGGCTTCGCCGCCTCCCGGGAGGTGACGCGGGTGGCATGTGCTTTCTTGACCATCCCGAGGGCTTATCTGGAGTGGCTCCTGGAAACGCCCCGCTATCGTCACTTAGGGTAACAGTTCGAGTTCATCAAGTGACGACGGAGTAAACGATGAGCACCAGGCTCCTCAATCGCAAGCTTGACCGTGCCTTCGAGCACATGGACGTCGACGGCAGCGGATCGATCGAGCGCGAGGACCTTCTCGGTCTCGGAGCCCGGATCCTCGTCGGCTTCGGTGAGTCGCCGACCTCCCCGGCCGGCAGCAGGCTCGCCCAGGGCTTCGAGGGGATCTGGCGGACACTGGCCGCGGAGATCGACACCGACGGCGACCGGGCGATCTCCCCGGAGGAGTTCCGCGCCGGCATGACCTCCGCGTTCGTCGAGGGCGACCGGTTCGACGCGGTCTTCGGACCCGCGGCCGAGGCGGTGGCCTGGCTGTGCGACACCGACGGCGACGGCGCCGTCGGGCCGGACGAGTTCTGGGTCATGATGGCCGCGTTCGGCACCTCCCGCGAGGACGTGACGGCCGCCTTCGAGCGGCTCGACGGCGACGGCGACGGCGCGGTGTCCGTGGGCGAACTGGTCGAGGCGACCCGGCAGTTCTACACGGGCACCGATCCGGACGTGGCCGGCAACTGGCTGTTCGGTCCGCTGTAGTGGCTCTCACCCCGACGTTCGGCGATCCCCTGACCTTTCCCCGACCCCACTCACAACCCTTGTCACACTCCCTGCACCCGTCCCCCTCACCTGTCACACGTCCCTTCGCCGCCCCGCCCCCCGGGACCGCGGGATGCCCGAAGCCGCCACCCCCCTCCGGGGTGGCCGCGGCTTCGCTGCTCCCCCTCGCCGAGCTCGTACCGTCGATGTCGGCACCGTGCCGGATGCATCCCTCGGTCGACCTGATCAGCGCCGAGCTCGCCGGCTGGGCCCGCGAGGCCGGGCTGGAGGCTCCCCCACGCGCCGGGTTCGAGCGGATGGCGGGCCGGGCCTTCGCCGGGTTCGGCGTGGAGGCGGCGCTGCTGTTCGCCAAATGGCTGACCTGGCTGTTCCATTTCGACGACGAGTGGGATGAGAAGCCCGCCGGACGCGCGGCCGAGATCGTGGAGGCCACCTTCGCCAGGCTCGACCTCGTCGCACGCGCTCCCGTCCACGCCTCCTCGCCCGTCGAGATCGCCTTCGCCGACCTCTGGGAGATCACCGCGGGGCGGATGAGCACCCGGTGGCGGCACCGGTTCCTGGCGGGGCTGGCGGCGCAGGGCGAGGCATGCCGCACCGAGGCCGAGAACCGGTGCGCGGGCCGGGTGCCCTCCCCCGCGGAGTATCCGCGGCTGCGGCGGGGCACCGCGGGCCCCTACCTGTTCGACCTGGTGGAGCCCTGCCTGGGGGTGGAGGTGCCCGCGGGACTGCGCGAGAGCACGACCTGGCGGACGCTGGTGGACGCCTGCAACGACGTCACCGCGTGGTGCAACGACGTCGCCTCGCACCACAAGGAGCGGGCCAACGGCGACGTGCACAACTACGTGACGGTCGCCGCGACCGCGTTCAGGCTCTCCGACGGCGCCGCCGTCACCTGGGTGAACGACCGGATCGCCGCCCGCGCCGAGGACCTGCGGATCTCCGCGCGCCGGCTGCCGGCGCTGTTCGACCGGTTCGAGCTGTCGATCGGCCAGGCCAGGGAGGTCAGCAAGGTCGCGTGCGCGTTCCTCGCGGCGCCGAGAGCACAGTTGGAATGGCTCCTGGAGTCCAGCCGGTACGACGTGCCGTGACCGGCCCGCTCCCACCCGGGCGGGCCCGCCCGGGTGGGAGCGGTGTCCTGCCCCAAGCCCCGCCGGCGATCGGGCCGACTCCGAGGCTCCGTACGAGATACGCCCTGCTTTGATCGCTTATTGATTGGATTGCGCTTCAAGCCGGTTAAGGTCCTTCCAAGTACCAGATGAAGGGCCTGAACCACCATGCGCGGGCTGAACCTGTTGATCCAAAGGGTGACGCCTGTCCGGGGGCGGGTCGCGGCGGTGCTGATCACCAGCGCGTCCGTCGCGATGGTGTGCGTCAACGTCTGGGCCACGACGCTGCTCCCACAGCCCTCCTACACGCCGCTGCCGTTCGCGCCGGAGGACGTGGCCGGCACCGCGTTCCCCATCCTCGGAGCGCTGCTGGTGTTCCAGCGGCCCCGGCTGGTCATCGGCTGGCTACTCTGCCTGGGCGGGCTGTTCTCCGCGCTGAACAGCCTCACCATGAACCTCGCCCTGCTGGGCACGGCACGGGAGTGGACGGTTCCGTCCGAGGCCACCTGGACGCTCGCGGGGGTGAACTGGAGACTGACCATCCTGTTCCTGGTCGTGCTGCTGCCGCTGCTCTACCCGGACGGAAGGCTGCCCTCCCCGCGCTGGCGGCCACTGATCTGGGCCTCGGTCGCCATCCTGGCGCTCGACGTACTCGTCACGGACTTCATGTCCTTGCCGGGGAGAGGGGACACGTACCCCCTCAGGTTCTCCCTGGACATGCTCACCAACGCGGTGATCCTCCTGGCCTTCGCCTCGCTGGCCATGCGGTTTCGCCGGGCGGACGCCGAAGAGCGCAGGCAGATCCTGTGGCCGCTGGTCGCGATCGCCACGGTCGTCGTCCCCTGGGTGCTCGGCAACCCGGTGTGGTGGCTGGCGTCGTTCACGATCCCGCTGGTCCCGCTCGCGATCACCTTCTCGGTACTGCGGTACCGCCTCTACGGGATCGACACGCTGATCACCAGGACCCTGGTCGGCGCAGGCCTGGTCGGCGTGATCGGCGGGGTGTACGTGGCGGTGGGCACCGCCTCCAGCCTGTTCCTGTCGGACGTGGACCGGATCGGCGGCCTGATCGCCGCGCTCTGCGCGGGGGCGTTCTTCCACCCGATACGGCGGGTGCTCCAGCGCGGCGCCGACCGCCTGCTCTACGGCAGCAAGGGCGACCCGGTGACGCTGGCCGCCGAACTCGGGCGCAGGCTGCAGCACACCGATCCGGCGGGCGGGCTGACCGCCGCCCTGGAGGTGCTGCGCGACGGTCTGGCCGTCACCGGTACGGGCGTGCGTTTTTCCGGCGGCTGGCCCGAGGAGGCGACGGCGGGGACGCTGGAGGAGGTGGCGCGCGACATCCGGCTCGTGTGGCACGGCGAGCCCGTCGGCCGCCTGCTCATCGGCCCGCCGGGGGTCAGGCGCCTGCCGGCCACGCACAACGAGCGGGTCATCGCCGCGCTCACGCCGTACGTGGCGGACGCGGCCCACGCGGTCCGGCTGGTCGGCGCGCTGCGGCGTTCCCGGGAGCGGATCGTCACCACCCGCGAGGAGGAACGCCGCCGCCTCCGCCGTGACCTGCACGACGGCCTCGGCCAGTCACTCAGCGGGATGGCGATGTCCATCAACGCGGCCAGGCACTCCCTGCGCGTCTCCCCCGAGACGGCCGAGCGTATGCTCAGCGAGCTGCGATCCGGCATGGACAGCGTCACCAGCGACATCAGGCACCTGGTGTACGGCCTGCGACCGCCCACCCTCGACGAGCTGGGCCTGGCCGGCGCGCTGGCGGAGATGGCGGGCCCCGGCGTCACCGTGGAGGTCAGGGGCGAGCTGTCGGGGCTGCCTGCCGCCACCGAGGTGGCCGCGTACCGGATCGCGCAGGAGGCGCTGACCAACGCCCGCAAGCACGCCGGTGCCGCGACGGTGCGGCTGTCGCTGGAACGCGGCGAGGACTTCTTGAGCATCCGGGTGCACGACGACGGGATCGGCATCCCCGCGGAGCGTCGCGCGGGGATCGGACTGGCCTCGATGCGCGAGCGGGCCGCCGAACTCGGCGGGACATGCATGATCACGGCACCGCCCGAGGGGGGCACCACGGTCGAAGCTGTTCTTCCGGTGAACTTGAATGTGGAGATATGACCATCGATGATTTCTTACAGCCTGCGAACGATGGCGAGTGTTGCCCTATGACGTTGGCCCAGGTAGCTCTAACCTTGCGCCTGCAATGCTGACATTTCGTGCTCTCGGACCGTTCCAGGCGCGCCACAACGGCACGCTGCTCGATCTCGGCGGCCAGCGCCAGATGGCGGTGCTGGCCCGGCTCCTCGTAGCCGGCGGCCGCGCCGTCCCGGTGGCCATGCTGATCGACGAGCTGTGGCCGGGTGAGCCTCCGACCCAGGCCCTGTCGACCATCCAGGGATACGTGTCGCGGCTGCGGCGCGCCCTGGAACCCGGCCGCGCGCCACGGGAGGAGGCCGAGGTACTGGTCTCCGCCCCGCCGGGCTACGCGCTGCGCGCCTCAGCGGACCAGGTGGACTCCTGGATGTTCGAGAACGCGGTCAAGGCCGGTGGCGAACCCGCCGAGGTGTGGGGGCGCCTGGAGACCGCCCTCGCGCTCTGGCGAGGTCCGGCCCTGGCCGAGTTCTCCGACCTGCCGTGGGCGGTGACCGAGGCGGGCCGGCTGGAGGAGCTGCGGCTGATCGCGGTCGAACGCCGCGCCGACGCGGGACTCCTCCTCGGTCACTCCGGTGCCCTGGTCGCCGACCTGGAGGCGCACGCCTCGGCGCACCCGCTGCGGGAGGAGGCCTGGCGGCTGCTCGCGCTGGCCCTGTACCGCAACGGCAGGCAGGGGGACGCGCTGGGAGCGCTCCGACGGGCCAGGGGGATGCTCCGCGACGAGCTCGGCCTCGACCTCGGCGCCGCCCTGCAGCGCCTGGAGTCCGACATGCTGGCCCAGGCCGTTCACCTCGACCCGCCCGCGGAGCCGGTCGCCGCGCGCGCGGCGGAACCGGCGGCACCGCGCCCGACGGCCACCGAGGAGCGGGCGCGGGCGCTGCCCGGGCTGCGCATCGTGGTGGTGGACGACCAGGCGCTGGTCCGCACCGGCCTGCGCGTGGTGCTGGACAGCGAGCCCGGCTTCGAGCTCGTCGGGGAGGCGGAGAACGGCGAGCAGGCGATCGCCGTGGTCCGGGAGACCGCTCCGGACCTGGTGCTGATGGACATCCAGATGCCCAGGCTGGACGGGCTGACCGCCGCGCGACGGATTCTGGCCGACGAGGCACCGCCGAAGGTCGTCATGATGACCACCTTCGGCACGGACGACAACCTCTACGCGGCGCTGCGCGCGGGGGTGAGCGGGTTCGTCCTCAAGACGTCGGCGCCCGAGCAGCTCATCACCGCGATACGAGCCGCGCAGGCAGGGGACGCGTTGATCGACCCCGCCGTCACCACCCGCCTGATCGCGGCCTTCGCCGGGCGCACCAACCCGTCCGCGCCGCCCGGCCTGGCCGGTCTCGGGGACGCGGACCTCGACCTGATGAAGCTGGTCGCCAGGGGGCTGACCAACCGGCAGATCGCGGCGACCCTCGCGGTCTCCGAGCGGTCGGTCTCACAGTCGGTGATCAAGCTGCTGGACCACCTCGGGCTGTTCGACCGGGCCCAGCTCGTCGTCACCGCGTACGAGTCCGGGCTGGTCAACCCCGGCGACGTGGGCAGATAGCGATGCACCCGCGGGCACGGGAGCACGACCGGGTGCTCGACGGCGTCGGCGACGTGCCCAGACGGGCCGTCGACGCGCTCACGGTGCCCGCCGGGCCCGCTGTGCCGCTCGCGCGCGCTCTGTCGCGCTCGCCACGGCGGCTCGCCGCCGTGGCGATGGCCACCCTCTCCGTGGGACTCATCGCGGGCGGGGTCATGCTCCGCCTCGACCTGCCGCCCGAGTGGCAACCGGCGCTGGACGGCACACCCCAGCTGACGGCGGGGCTGATGTTCCCCGTGGTCGGCGCCTTCCTGCTGGCTCACCGCTCGCGTCCGGCCACGGCATGGCTGATGTGCGTGGGCGGCCTGCTGTGCGCGATCGACATCTTCTCCGAATCGGTGCTGTTCGCCTTCGCCGCGGCGGGAGACATGGACACGGCCGGCTACCTCCGCTGGCCCATGGTCATGAGCCACCACGCCGGCGGGATCCTGCTGGCGGTCATACTCCCGCTCTACTCCCCCGACGGCCGGCTGCCCTCCCGGCGCTGGCGGCCGTTGGTGGCGGTCGGCGCGGTCGCGGCGGTGACGAGCACGCTGCTCGACCTCACCCGCCCGGCACCCGACCAGGCGAGCTACCCCTGGCCGCGGATCATTCCCAACCCACTCGCGCTGGAGGCCACGGCCCCCTACAGCATGGCCGCGCGCCAGGCGGCCGCCATTCTGGTATCGGTTCTCGCGTTGCTGGCGCTGGTCTCCCTGGTGCTGCGTTTCCGGCGGGCCGGCCCCACGCTGCGCCGGCAGATCGCCTGGCCGCTGTTCGCGTTCGCCTTCTACGTCGCCTGTCTGCTCGCCGGACCCGACTGGTGGCCGGCCGCCGCGACCTGGGCCGGGCTGATCCCCGTGGCCATCGCCTTCTCCGTGCTGCGCTACCGGCTCTACGGCATCGACACCGTGATCAGCCGCGCCTTCGTCGCCGCCGGGCTGATCGCCGCGATCAGCGTCATCTACGCGGTCGGCACGGTCGCCGGGCTGGCCCTGTCGGGATATGACCGGATCGGCGGCCTGATCGCGGCTTTGCTCGCCGGAGTGATCTTCCACCCGCTCCGGCACAGGCTCAGGAGCCTGGTGGACCGGCTCATGTACGGCACGCACGGCGACCCGCGGGCGTTCGCCGCGCGCCTGGCCTGGGAGGTCCGCGAGACCGAGCCGACCAACGCGCTCGCCGCCGTCGCCGCGGTGGTCAAGGACGGGCTGAGCGTCACCGGGGTCGCGGTCGAGGTGTACGAGCCCGGCACCAGGCAGGTACAGGTCGGCCTGCTGGGCCCGGCGCCACGCGGCGTACCGCTGATCTGGCACGGCGAGCCGGTCGGGCTGCTGCTTCTGGGCTCCCCCGGCCCCCGCAGGTTCGCCGCGGCGCACAACGACCGCCTGATCGCGGTGGCCACCCCGTACGTCGCCGACGTGGTACACGCGGTACGGATGACCGCCGACCTGCAGCACTCCCGGGAGCGTATCCTCACCGCCCGCGAGGAGGAGCGCCGCCGCCTGCGCAGGGACCTGCACGACGGGCTCGGCCACGCGCTGACCGACATGGCGATGGCCATCAACATGGCCAGGATCAGCCTGCGCACCGCCCCCGACTCCGCCGACCGGCTCCTGGCGGAGCTGCGCAGCGGCATGGACGCGGTCAGCGAGGAGATCAGGGAACTGGTGTACGGCCTGCGACCGCCCACCCTCGACGATCTGGGCCTGGCGGGGGCCGTGCGGGCCCTCGCCCAGGAGGGCACACCGAGGGTCGCCGTGGAGACCGAGGGCAACCTGTCGGACCTGCCCGCGGCAGCCGAGGTGGCCGCCTACCGCATCGCGCAGGAGGGGCTCACCAACGTCCGCAAGCACGCGGGGGCCAGCTCCGCGACCATCTCGCTGCGGCGCGGGGAGTCGCTGGTGGTGCGCGTCCAGGACGACGGACACGGGCTGCCCGCCGGCCCCCGCTCGGGAGTCGGGCTGCTCTCCATGCGCGAGCGCGCCGCCGAGCTGGGCGGGACCTGCGTGATCGGGGCGGCCCCCGGCGGCGGCACGGTCGTGGAGGCCGTGCTGCCGATCGCGGCTGATCATTTGTAAACCCTTTGCTCCTTTCGGGACTCTAACTCCGTTAAGGAATTGACCCGAGGAGATCTCCTTGAAGTACTGGGCACTGGCCGCCGGCGCCGCACTCGCCGTGTCTGCCACCGCCACCCCCGCGGTGGCCTCACCCCGAACTGCCTCACCTCAGACGGCTCCCGTAGCGGGCGCCGTCTACTTCCGCTACGCCGGCAGCGGGGTCGAGGCGCTGACCCACCGGGGAGGCTGGAGCCGCCTGACCGCCGGAGAGGGGGCCTTCGCCGGTCAGTTCGCGGTCGCGCCCGACGGCGGCAAGATCGCCTGGATCGACGACAAGAGCAGGCTGCACGTCAAGTCGGCCACCGGGGACAAGGTGATCGCCAAGAACGCCGCCTACGGCGGCCCCTGCCTGACCCCCGCCTGGACCGCCGACGGCAGGCGGATCGCCTACCCGGTGCGGGGCACCGCCGAGGCCACCACCGTGGCCGTGGTCGGCGCCGACGGCAAGGGCCGGTTCAACGCCGGCAAGACCCTCGGCCCCTGTCACCTGACCTGGTCGGCCGACGGCAGGACTCTCGCCGGGTACGCGGGCGACGTCAACGGCGTCTACCTCCTGGACACCAGGCGGCGTGTCGCCAGCCGCAACCCCGGCATCAAGCTCGCCAACCACGTGGAGAGCCTGTCGCCGGACAGCCGCAGGGTGGTGGTCAACGCCATCGGCGCGAACGCCCCGGGCGGTGACGGTTCCTGGCCGCTGTCGTTCTCCCCGTCGATCTACGACACCAAGACCGGGGCGAAGATCGCCATCCCGGTCAAGGGGCGGCTGCTCGGCGCGCGTTACCTGCGCGACGGCCGCCTGGCGGTCCGCGTCAAGGGCACGACCGCCAACACGATCGTGATCCTCTCCCGCGCGGGCAAGGAGCTCCAGCGGGTGGCCGAGCCGGCGGGGGCGAGGAACCTCGGACTGGTCGAGGTCCTCGACTGACGCCTTCCCCTACGTGAGACGACGCCGCCGGCAGGCTTGATGACCCGCGCGTTGCCCGCCGGACGGCGACATCGGACGCCGGCCGACGGGCAACCGGCCGCAACCGGCTGGCAACCGGCTGGCAGAGCCCGGAACGTGCCGTTCTCGTCGCACCTCACCGGACTTCCCGGGCGGCCGCCGGACCTGGACTGCGCCTTTCATCCTGATACGGCAGGTTATGTGGGTAAAACACACCCAGAGGGATCACCTGAACGGTGATCTCGTGGTACGTCCCAATAGGATGGACAGGTGGCTCAACTCCGTATCGCCCTGGCCCAGAGCAATCCCGCCGTCGGCGACCTGGCCGCCAACGGCGACAGGCTCGTCGAGTGGACCCGGCGCGCCGCGGACCGCGGCGCGCACCTGGTCGTCTTCACCGAGATGTTCCTGACCGGCTATCCCGTCGAGGACCTGGTGCTGCGCACCTCGTTCGTGGAGGCGTCGATCTCCGCGATCGAGAAGGCCGCGCGACGACTGGACGAGGCGGGACTCGGCGAGATCCCGGTCGTCGTCGGCTACGTGGACCGCGCGAATCTCGCCCCGCGCGTCGGCCAGCCCAAGGGCGCCCCGCTCGACGCGGCGGCGCTGCTCCACCGGGGCCGGGTGGTCGTCAAGACCGCCAAGCACCACCTGCCCAACTACGGCGTCTTCGACGAGTACCGCTACTTCGTCCGCGGCGACCGGCTGCCGATCTTCCGGCTGCACGGCGTCGACGTGGCGATCGCGGTCTGCGAGGACCTCTGGCAGGAGGGCGGCCCCGTCGCCGTGGCGGCCGAGGCCGGAGCCGGGCTGCTGGTGGTGCCGAACGCCTCACCGTACGAGAAGGAGAAGGACGACGTACGGCTGGCGCTGGTGGCCAGGCGCGCCCGCGAGGCCGGTTGCGTCCTCGCCTACGTCAACCAGGTCGGCGGCCAGGACGAGCTGGTCTTCGACGGCGACTCGCTCATCGTCTCCGCCTCCGGCGAGCTCATCGCGCGCGCGGCGCGCTTCTCCGAGGAATTGCTGGTCACGGACCTGGAGCTGCCCGAGGCCAGGTACGGAGGACTCGGGGAGTTCCAGGTGGACGCCGGGGACAACACCGTGATCACGGTGGAGCGGCTGGAGCTGTCGCCCCACCCCCTGGAGCCGTACGAGCCGGAGCCCCCCACGCTCGCCGAGCAGCTCGACGACACCGCCGAGATCTACTCGGCTCTGGTCCTCGCGGTCCGCGACTACGTCGCCAAGAACGGCTTCGGGTCGGTCATCCTGGGCCTGTCCGGCGGCATCGACTCGGCGCTGACCGCCACGATCGCCTCCGACGCCCTCGGCCCCGACCGGGTACACGCGGTGCTGATGCCGTCGCGCTACTCCTCCGACCACTCGCTGAGCGATGCCCAGGAACTGGTCGACCGGCAGGGGATCAACGCCGGCACCGTGCCGATCGCCGACATCGTCAACGGCTTCGAGAAGGAGATCGAGCTCTCCGGCCTGGCCGCGGAGAACCTCCAGGCCCGGGTGCGCGGCATGCTCCTGATGAGCCTGTCCAACCAGCACGGCCACCTCGTCCTCACCACCGGCAACAAGAGCGAGCTGGCCACCGGCTACTCCACCCTCTACGGCGACTCCGCGGGTGGCTTCGCGCCCATCAAGGACGTGCTCAAGACCCTGGTCTGGGAGCTGTCGCGCTGGCGCAACGCCCAGGCGGGCCACTCGGGTGAGTTCCTGCACCCCTTCGCGGTGCCGCCGATCCCGGAGAACTCGATCGAGAAGGAGCCCAGCGCGGAACTCCGCCCCGACCAGCGCGACACCGACTCCCTTCCCGAGTACGGAGTCCTGGACCGGCTGCTGGGCGACTACGTCGAGAAGGACATGGGCTCGGCCGAGCTGATCGCCGCCGGACACGACCCCGCGCTGGTCGCCCGGGTGATCCGCTTGGTCGACCTGGCCGAGTACAAGCGCCGCCAGTATCCCCCGGGCCCCAAGATCACCCCCAAGAACTTCGGCCGCGACCGCCGCCTCCCCATCACCAACCGCTGGCGCGAGACGACCTAACGAGGTCTGGCAACGTTTCTGGGCATCACACTCCCCTGACCGGAGAATGATCAGTACAGTCGGCAGGGTGCGTCATGTCGCGGGATGCGTTCTGTTACTTCTGCTGGTGGCCGGTTGCACAAACAGCAGCCCCACCCTCGATGAGGCCGCCCAGGTGCTGGCCGCGGACATGAAAAAGCTTGAGCCCTTCTATCCGACGACAAACAAGAAAACGGTCGACAGGACCGGCAAGGAAAAAAGCGACTTCGCGGTTTGCGGCAAAGACGGAACCGCCCTCCGCTCTTATGAACTCAGCAGTGATTTCAATAAAGACAGTCCGACCTCTCCGGAGCAGCGTGTCGAGTCATTCAGTCTCCTCTTCATGGAGGAGCTTAAAAAAATCGGCTACGAAGCCGATCGAAAATCCAGCTGGGCGCGCCCCGGGCGAACCATCGGCGTTCTACACAAAAAAGATCCGGGAATTACCGTCATCCTGGTCGCACAGGATTCCCAACCCAACGTAGAGATCATCGGAAAGACCGACTGCATATTTGAAAGCCGGTGATCACAGAGGGGTTCGGGAAAGACGAGCCTGCTCTCGAAGTCGCGAAGCGGTCCGCCTCAGGTTGCGCGCAGCGCCATGACACTGTTCCGCAAGCCGAATGATGTCCGACCGCCTTTGAATTACATCGGAATTGAAACGCTGAGCCGATGGCCCGGTCCAGACTGGACCATCAACAGCCGAATCGGTCTCAACTCGATCAAGGATCGTTTCAAGATTCTTGACGTATCCCTCAAGTCGATCAGCCAGCAGTTCCTTCTCTTCGGCTTGGCGTAGCAGTTCATTTGGCCCCATCGTCATCCTCCGCGCGCGTCGAGCGCGGTCTTCAAAACCGGCTCAAGCCGCCCGTAGAACAGATCCCTGAGCTGTCGAAGGTCCGAATCCCCAAGCGGTGGGTAACCGTGGGCCTGCCGGGAGGCGCTAAGGGCGGCCACCTGAGCATCGACCAGGACCTCAACCAGGTCCGAGGCCTCTCCCGGCCGCTCCCGGTCAAGGATCCCCTCAATCGCGCTCTTCAGGTCGTTCTTTCCGACTATGTCGGTCGCCTTTCCAGCCACCGTCTCCTTGAACACCCCACCATCGATCACTTCACCGAAGACTCTTCCGGCAAAAATATCCAAGGGGAAAGTAAGGAGCTCTACGATGACCTTATCCGTTTCGTCGGCAGACAAATCAGCTTCATGTAAACCGCTGAAGAAAATCGATGCCAACGCCCCCGACCTGACCACTTTTTCATAGAAAATTTCACGCTGACCTTTCCTGGCCTCCTCGGTTGAGGCATCACCAAACGGGTGACTTTCCCCTAAATCGAGTTTCTTTAAGAATTCTCCATAGCCATTCCTGAGCGGCATCAGCGCCCCAGGGCTCTGCAGTAACCCTCCAAAGAAGTTCGAAATCTTTGCAGAGTCAAACTTCTGCCACCCCTGATCCGTGCTGCGGCTCGGAAACCTATCCTTTCGATTCCAGGTATCGACAAGTTCGGGAAAGTACTGTGAGATATGTGTGGCGAGCACCTGGCCGATCGGAGACGGGGCGGCCAGTGCGGGCCAGAAGTTCTTCCTGCTGTAGAGATCGATGATGTTGAGCCAGGAGTCGCGGCGGAGGGTGGCGTCTCCCGCACCGGGAGCCAGTGCCCTGCCCAGAGCGGTGGCTAGGAGTTTCTCGAAGTCCGTACCGTCGAGACCGTTCACCACCTCGGGCCGCAACAGCAACGTCGCGTTCTCAGCTGAGACCAGAAATCGCTGGGTCGCTCCCACATCCTGGCTCAGCGCCTTGGCCAGCCAGTAGATGTTCCAATCCTTTCCCGACACGCGTGAGCCGCTGTACTGGAGCAGCTTGGCGCCGGCCGCGAGGACGAACTCGCGCGACTGGCGGGCCAGGCCGAGCAGTGCCGCCATGTCGCCTACGGGGAGGTTACCCAGGGCGTGGTCACGCAGGCCCTGGGGAAGGGTGCCTGCCGCATCCGCTGAGGCGAACGCCTCGGCCAGCGGTTTCAGATCCTTGCCCGCCTTCTTCAGGTTCCCGGGACTGTAACCGCGCGGATCGTTCTGGTTCCGCGAGCTCACGGCGGCGAAGATCGCTCCGAAAGTGGCGCTGCCCAGCGTCGTCAGCAACCCCGCCGAGTAGGCGGCGTCGACGGTCTTGCCCTGTCCCTCCCGGAGCGTCGCCTGAACCTTCTCCCAGTTCTGGACGCTGGGGTCCTTCAGGTAGTCATGCCACGCCGCCAGGGTCCGCTCTCCGGCGAGTGTCCCCGCGTTCCGGGACGTGGTGGCGTCGCCGAAAGCGAATTCAGCGGTCTTGAGGCCGCTTTTCGGTGCTGTGTCCTCGACACGCTCGATCGTCTGGGTCCGCCAGGTCAGGTCCCGCTGCGCCTCGTCGAGAAACCGCCCGACGTTGTCCAGCACCTCAGCGCCTGGACCCGCCGGCCAGTCGGGGCCCGCTTCGGCAATGGAGGCGGCCAGCGAGGGCCTCAACACCCGGCCCCGTTGCGCGGCATCGCCCATGGCAGTGATCAGACGTCGCGCCCCCGCTGGATCAATGCCGACAAACTCCACCATTTAGCCTGGTCTCCTTGGATAGAGACGCTGGGATGACAAAGCCTCAACATGTTATCCCGACTTCCCCACAACCGAGAGTGTGAAGAAAACAGCGAGAACAGTTAGCAGACAAATCGGAAGTCAATTCAATGAGTTCCGAGGGGAGCTTCCGGCCGGGGCGACCGAGAACTACTTTGAGTAGTGATTCGACTACAGTCGGCCGGGAGATAGGAGTCCGCGATGCTCCCTTCGCGTGAGCTCGACAGCGCGTCCAGCCCACTCGCCTTCTTCGCCATGGAGCTACGTCGCCTGCGCGAGCAGGCCGGGCTGACACAGGAACAGCTCGCCCGGGAGATCTCCTACTCGATCGCGCTGATCAGCATGGTGGAGACCGGGAAACGCAACCCGTCCCGCGACTTCACCAGACGTTGCGACGAGAGGCTCAACGGTGGCGGTCTGCTCATGCGGATCTGGCCGCTGCTGGCCAATACCGCCTACTCCACGCAATTCCAACCCTGGTTGGAGATCGAGCCCCAGGCCCACACTCTGAGGAACTGGGAACCTCTCCTAATCCCCGGCCTACTCCAGACCGCCGACTATGCCAGCGCAGTTCTTCGCGCCGAACCAGGAGTGAGCGACGAGCGGGCCGAGGAACTCGTCTCCGGACGTCTGGAGCGACAGAAATTGCTGACCAAAGATGATCCGCCACTTTTCCTGACGGTGATCAGAGAGGAAGCTCTGCACCTCCACATCGGCAGTCCCGAGATAATGCACGACCAACTGTCCGCACTGCTCATCGCAGCGGAGCACAGACACATCTCCGTACAGATCGTTCCCAGCGGGCTGGGCATGACGGGCGGCACCATAGCGGGTCTGGAGGGAGCATTCATCATTGCAGGCGTCGAGGGCAGCCCCGATAGTGTATTCGTGGAGTCCGCCGCCGCAGGGCACGTCACGGATCATCCCCGCGACGTAGTGGCGATCTGCAGGCGTTACGAAGCGATCCGTTCGGAGGCCCTGTCCGCACGGGCCAGCGCCGACCTCATAACAAAGGTGATGAAGGAATGGCAACAGACCTGACCGGCGTAACCTGGCACAAATCCTCCCTGAGCGGCTCCAGCGGGGGTAACTGCGTTGAGGTGGCCGTCGTGGATGTCCCCGATACCGGTCACAAGGCAGACCCCGGCCCCCTTCATGTGATCCGCGACTCCAAGAATCCCGAGGGCCCCAAGCTGTTCTTCACCCAGTCCGAATGGGATGCCTTCGTCGTCGGCGTCAAGCTCGGAGAGTTCGACAACTGACGAACGTGGGTGAGGCCCCCGATGCACCTTGTGTCGGGGGCCTCACCGTGACACGCGAAGAGCTGAGGTGAGGCAGCGACGTGTCAGCCGAGCCTCACTCTGGTGAGAGGTCATTTCTACGATCTCGGCCTCCCCGGGAAAGCGAGGAACGAAGACCTTTCCGAAGGTCGCCGACATCCCTTTGGAAGGCAGCGAGGAGCCTCAGCCGGAGCCGAGGCCTGTCAGGAGTTGGTCGACGATCCGTTCGGCCAGGTCGGAGGGGAGCTCGCCGTTCTCTTCCGGGCCCTCGGTGCGGATGTACCACATGATGGTGCCGACCACCGTCGCCATCGCGATGCGCACGTCGAGGCCGGCCCGGAGCTCGCCGGTGGCGATGCCGCGCCGCAGCAGGGCGGCCATCGCCGCCCTGCGCGGCTCGATGGTCGCCTGGCGGATGCGTTCCACCAGGCGCGGGTGGCGCTCGGCCTCGTTCATCGCGATGTTCATCACGCAGCGGTTGCGCGCGTCGCACGCGTCTTGCTGGAAGACCCGCATGTAGGTGATCAGATCCTCACGGACCGAGACGCCCCCCGGCGCGGGAAACGGTCTCTTGAGGGTCGCCAGCGCGTCAACGAGCAGGTCCTCCTTGCTGGACCAGCGCCGGTAGATGGTGGTCTTGCCGACCCCCGCGCGAGCGGCGATGCCCTCGATCGACAGTTCGGAGAGGCCGCTGCTCTCCCCGACCAGATCGAGGGTCGCGTCGATGATGGCCTTCTCCGCCCTGGCGCTGCGGGGACGGCCCGCGGGGCGGGTCGTCTGAGCCTGGGCTGTCCGAGCCTCGGCCATCTGGGTCTCGTCGGCGGTCGTCATCGCACACCTACACTACTGCCGGTTCCGCCTCGCGATCTACGCCCCGCGGGGCGGGGGTCCCGGAGGACCTGCCGGGCAGCCATCTGAGCACCACCAGGGCTCCCACCAGCGCGATGGCCGCGGAGACGAGGGCGGTGACGTGCATGCCCTCGACGAAGGCGAGCTTCGCCGGTTCGATCAGCGCCGCACCCCGCTCACCCAGGCCCTGGGCCACATTGAGCGTTCCGGGCAGCGACTCCCCGGCGATGTGCCTGAGCTGCTCGGGCAGGCCGGTCAGCGCGGGAGCGATCTGGTCGCGGTAGGTGGCCGAGAGCAGCGAGCCGAGGAGCGCGACCCCGAGCGCGCCGGCCACCTGGCGGACCGTGTTGCTCATGGCCGATCCGACGCCCGCCTTCTCCCTGGGGAGCGCCTCCATGATCGCGGTCGTCGCCGGGGGCATGATGTTGGCCATCGCCGCACCCTGGACGAAGAACACGATCTCCAGTACGAGGATCGGGGTGTGCTGGTCCATCAGCGAGTAGGCGGCCAGTGCGCCGGCCACGATGACCATGCTGACGGTGGCGGTCAGCCTGCCGCCGAAGCGCGCGGCCATCTGCTGGCTGAGCGGGGCGAAGATCAGCTGGGCGGCGGCGAAGGGGATCATCAGGGCGCCCGCCTGCAGCGCGCTGAAGCCCAGCACGATCTGCAGGTAGAAGACCAGGAAGAACATCGCGCCCATCATCGCGAAGAACACGATGCCGACCATGCCGACCGCGGTGGCGAAGCGCGGGTCGCGGAAGTAGCGGACGTCGAAGGCCGGGTGGTCGATGCGGCGCTCGTACCAGACGAAGACGCCGAGCACGACGATGCCGAGGATCGTCGGGGCGAGCACCTCCGCGCTGGCGATCGTGGCCAGCTCGCCGCCCCGGATGATGCCGTAGGTGACGGCGACCAGACCGACGATGGAGAGGATCACGCCGACCGGGTCGAGCTTGGACGGGTGCGGGTCACGCGACTCGGGCACGACCAGGCCGATCAGCACCATGCTGATCAGCACGATCGGCAGGTTGATCAGGAAGACCGACCCCCACCAGAAGTGCTCGATGAGCAGGCCCCCGGTGATCGGCCCGATCGCCACGGCCAGGCCCACGCCGCCGGCCCAGACGCCGATCGCCTTGCCGCGCTCCTGCGGGGGGAAGACGTTGGAGATGATGGCCAGCGTGGCCGGCATGATCGCGGCACCGCCGATGCCCATGAACGCCCGGGCGACGATCAGCTGCATGGGGTCCTGGGCGTAGGCGCTGGCCAGCGAGGCCAGGCCGAACAGCACCATGCCCACCATGAGCATGCGCCTGCGGCCGGTACGGTCGCCGATCACCCCGAAGGTGAACAGCAGGCCCGCGAAGACGAGCGTGTACGAGTTGATCGCCCATTCCAGCTGGCTCTGGCTGGCTCCCAGGCCCACCTTCGGATCGGCGATCGTCTTCAGCGCGACGTTGAGGATGGTGTTGTCGAGCACGACCGCCAGGAGGCTGAAGACCAGCACTCCCAGGATCTGCCACCGTCTCGGGTGACCAAGCTGTTGTTCCACGAAGGCCCCGTTTTTCGATACGTATGAGTTTCGAAACATCACCGTAGCGCCATCTTTTTCGATACGCAACCGTGTCGTTTCGTATTTATCGGGACATATCGCGATACACGCACCATCGGGAGCGCGCCGGGGTTCAGGCGGCGAGCGGGAGCGGCTCCTCGACCGAGCTCTCGGTGCGCCGCCAGAACGGCAGGGCGACCAGGACCATCAGCACGCAGCCCAGCCCGGCGGCGGCGAAGGCCCAGCCGGGACCGGGGCCGTCGATGATCACACCCGCGATGGGCGCCGCGGAGGCACCACCGATCAGCAGCGCCGTGCCGTGCAGGCCCATCGCCTCACCACGGGCCTCCGCGGGAACCCAGCGGCTCACGGTGTCGATCGAGGAGGACAGCGCGGGGGCGCACAGCACGCCCGCCGGCAGCAGGGCCAGGACCAGCCAGTGCCAGTCGCCGCCGACCAGCCCGACGGGAATGGTGAGCAGCCCCATGGCTCCGATCAGGACCAGCGGCGAGCGCCCACGGGGCAGCATGCCGTACACGAAGCCGCCGGTCAGCGAGTAGGCGCACCACAGGGCGATCGCCAGCCCGATCCACGCGGTGTCGCCGCTCCGCTGCATCGTCGCCACCAGGGACAGCTCGGTGGCGGCCAGCACGAAGGTCGCCGCGACGACGGTGCCGAGCAGTCCGAGCATGCCCGGGGTGAGCCACTGGCGGCGCGCGACCCTCGCCACCGGCTCACGGAGCTCCTCGGCCGAGCGGATGGGCGGGTTCAGCACGATCAGCGCCGTCCCCGAGCCGACCAGACCGATCGCGACGATGCCCATGGTGGGGACGCTGCCGAGGGAGGTCACCCCCGCGATCGCCAGGGCGGGGCCGGCCATGTAGGAGAGCTCCACGATGATGGAGTCGAGGGAGAACCCCATCCGGCGCTGGTCGACCGGGACCAGCGCCGTGAGGCACTGCCTGATCACGCTGAACACCGGAAGGGCGAGGAGGCCCGCGGGCACCGCGGCGGCGAGCAGCACCGGGAACGGCATCGCCCACGCGACGGACCAGAAGACGAGCTGGGCGAGCGTGGTCACCGCCAGCACCGGGCGCAGGCCGTGCTTGTCGACGAACCTGCCCGCCAGCGGTGAGCCGACGGCCATGCCCACGGTGCTCGCCATGGTCACCAGACCGGCCGCGCCGAAGCCCATGCCGAGTCCGCCGGGGTCGACGACATGCATCGTCAGCGTGATGGCGACCGCGGTCGAGGGAATGCGGGCGAGCAGCCCCACCAGCAACAACGACCGCACGCCCGGCAGTGCCAGCAGGCGGCGGTAAGGTTCTACAGCCATTTTGATTACTTACCTCCGCCAGCATTGTGCCGTACGCACCCGACACTTCCGCCACCGGATTTACCGCGGGGGTGTGCGGTACGCCACCCACACCCCCGCCATCGGATTACCAGGCCGGCCGGGTCTGTTGAACCTGCCGAACGCGTGCAATCATCGGAACCGTCCGGGGACGCCATCAGGGGCGCCTCGAGACTTCACTGGAGGTCCCATGTCCTCTTCCTCCCCCAGCCGGCCGACCTCGCTCTACGGCGGCCAGGCCGGCCGAAGGATCACCGTACGCGACGTCGCCGCCGCCAAGGAGCGCGGCGAGCGGTGGCCGATGGTCACCGCGTACGACGCGATGACCGCCAGGGTCTTCGACGAGGCCGGCATCCCCGTGCTGCTCGTCGGCGACTCGGCGGCCATGGTCGTGTACGGCTACGACTCGACGCTGCCCGTATCGGTGGACGATCTCATGCCGCTGACCGCGGCCGTGGTGCGCGGCTCCTCCCGCGCGATGGTCGTGGCCGACCTGCCGTTCGGCTCCTACCAGGCATCTCCCCAGCAGGCCCTGGAGACGGCCGCCAGGTTCATGAAGGAGGCCGGTGCCCACGCGATCAAGCTTGAGGGTGGGCGGCGGGTGCTCCCCCAGGTCGAGACGCTGGTCTCGGCGGGCATTCCGGTGATGGCCCACCTGGGCCTGACCCCCCAGTCGGTCAACGCGCTCGGCGGCTACCGGGTGCAGGGCCGCGGCCAGTCGGGTGACGAGCTGATGGCCGACGCCAAGGACCTGGAGTACGCCGGAGCGTTCGCCGTGGTCCTGGAGTGCGTTCCCGCCGAGCTGGCCGAGCGGGTCACCTCGTCCCTGTCGATCCCGACGATCGGCATCGGTGCCGGGCCCGGCACCGACGCACAGGTCCTCGTCTGGCAGGACCTGATGGGCCTGACCGCCAGCCCGGCCAGGTTCGTCAAGAAGTACTTCGACCTGGCCCACGAGATGGACCGGGCGGTGCGCAACTTCGCCGACGAGGTGTCGACCGGCGCCTTCCCCGCTCCCGAGCACAGCTACAGCTGACGACTCCGAGCCCCGGCGTCCCAGGAAACCCTGGCGGCGCCGGGGCGTTCAGGCGCGGCGCGAGATCAGGCGAGCGTGGCGGGGTCGGTGTTGGCGCCGCACACGACCACGGCCACCCGCTCCCCTTCGGCCGGGGTGTAGCGGCCGGACAGCAGAGCCGCGTACGCGGTGGCGCCCGCGTGCTCGGCGGCGATCCGGTGCTCCCGCCACATCTCGCGCCGTGCCTCGACGATGGCCTCCTCGGAGACCAGCAGGCTCCGTATCCCCGCCGCGCCCGTGATCTCACAGGCGATCTCGCCCGCCCGGCTCGCGCCCAGGGCGTCGGCCCCCACCCCCGCGACCTCGACCCCGACCGGCCGGCCGGCCTCCAGCGCCCGGTGCAGGGTCGGGATGAGCTCGGGCTCGACGGCGACCACGCGGGCGTGGCCGTCGAGCGCGACGGTGATCCCGGCGACGAGCCCGCCGCCGCCGACCGCGACGAGGACCGTGTCGACTCCCCCGGTCTGCTCCAGGATCTCCAGGCCGACCGTGCCCTGCCCCGCGACCACCTCCGCCTGGTCGTAGGCGTGCACGTCCAGGGCACCGGTCTCGGCCGCGCGCTTGACGGACGCCTCGTAGGCGTCGGCGTAGACGGCACCGACCTGGGTCACCCGCGCGCCCAGCGCGCGCAGCCCGGCCACCTTCACCGGGCTGGACACCGTGGGCACGAAGATCTCCGCCGGGACACCGAGACCGCGTGCCACGTACGCCACCGCCAGGCCGTGGTTGCCCCCGCTCGCCGCGATCAACCCGGCCTCGGGGATCTCTCCCATGGACAGGGCGCGGTTGAAACCTCCTCGCGCCTTGAACGACCCCGAGTGCTGCAACCCCTCCAGCTTGAAGAACAGCCCCGGCGACACCTCGACCACCGGTGTGCGCCGGACGTACCCCGCGATGCGCTCGGCGGCCCGTCGCACGTCCCCGATCGACACGCTCACGCGCGTCCCCTTCCCACAAAGCGACTCGGAAAGCGGCCATCCTTCCTGCGGCCCCGTGCCGCAGTCTAGGAGACGCCGTGGATCCCTCAGGCGAGCGCCTGCTCGAAGTCGGCCCACAGGTCCTCGATGTGCTCGATGCCGACCGCCACCCGTACGGTGCCCGCGCCGACCCCGTGCCGGGCGAGCTCCTCGGCCGTCAGGGAGCGGTGGGAGGTGGTCGCGGGGTGCAGGATGAGCGTCTCGACACCGCCGAGGGACGGGGCCAGCAGGGCCAGCCGCACCGAGCTCATGAACCGCTCGCCCGCCGCCCGGCCGCCGACCAGGTCGAACGAGAAGACACCCCCGAAGTCCGGCAGGAGCTTGGCCGCCAGCTCGTACGAGGGATGCGAGGGCAGGCCCGGCCAGTGCACGACGGAGACCGCGGGGTGGTCGTTCAGCCGGGTGGCCAGCTCGCGGGTGTTGAAGCAGTGGCGCTCCATCCGCAGCGGCAGCGTCTGGATGCCGCGCAGGGTGAGCCAGGCGGCGAACGGATCCGCGGTGGCACCCAGCTTGACGTTGTAGGCCCACACCCTGCGGTACATCTCCTCCGCGGCGAAGACGGCGATCCCGCCGAGCACGTCGGTGTGCCCGCCCAGGTACTTGGTCGTGGAGTGCACCACGATGTCGGCTCCGTGCTCCAGCGGCCGGCACAGGATCGGTGAGGCGAAGGTGTTGTCGACCACGGAGACGAGTCCGGCCTCGCGTGCCGCCGCGCACATGCCCGGCAGGTCGGCGACCTGGGTCACCGGGTTGGCGATGGTCTCCAGGTAGACCAGCTTCGTCTCCGGCCGCACGGCCGCGCGCAGCGCCGCCGGGTCGTCCTCGGGGACGTAGGAGACCGATATCCGGAAGCGCCGCTCCAGGTCGTTGATCATCGAGGCGGTGCCGCCGTAGAGCGCCTGCTGCGCGATCAGGTGATCACCGGGCTCCAGCAGCGCGAGCAGCACCGAGTTGATGGCCCCCATTCCGGAACCGGTGGCCACCGCCCCGGCACCGCCCTCCAGGCCGGCGACGGCCTCCTCCAGGGAGCGGACCGTCGGGTTCGACAGGCGCCCGTAGACGAAGGCCCCGTCCGGGCGGCCCATCCCGTCGGCGAAGACGGCCGGGTCGTCGAAGACGAAGCCGGAGGTCTGGTAGAGCGGCACCGTGATGGAGCGGCTGCCGTTCAGCTGCGGCTGGGGAAGGTGGACGGTGCGGGTCTCCGGGCGAAAATCAGTCATGAGATAAGAATGTCCGGTTAACAGGCTGTTTGTCAGATCTGCTTGGTGCGATGTTCGTCATCAAAAGCACAGGTCACCCTGACCCGGGACACCGGGAAGACCACCGTGGCAGCCTCAGGTTCCCGGCCGCGCGTTCGCGATCCCCGTCGGGTGACCCGGCGAAGGACACCCCTGGCCGACGCGATCCGGCGCACCGCACCTGGGCCGCGGGTGCTGGATCCCGAACCGGTCGCCACGGCCGCCGGGTCCGGCGCGAGCCCGCCGCCCCCGGAAGAGCACGGTGCTGAGGGAGGCCGCGCAGGGCGCCGGCGCGGAGGGGATCGCCGGGCGGCTGCACCTGTTCGCGGGGACGGTGCGCGACCACCTGACGAGCGCCATCGCCCCCGGCCGGCGCCCGCGACAGGATCGCCGAGGACGCCGGCTGGATCTGACGGAGCCGCCTCGCCCGTGAACATCGGAAGCACCGATCACGACCGGCGCCGGGCGGCTCTCCCGCGACCCCGGTGCCACCGCCGAGCGGTCGAGATCGTCAGATATCCGGCTGTCGCGCTAGATGTCGGTGACGCGCAGGCCGGCGTGGGCCTTGTAGCGGCGGTTGATCGAGATGAAGTTGGCGGTCATCGCCTCGACCTGGTGGGCGTTGCGCAGGCGACCGCCGTACACGCCGCGCATCCCGGGGATGCGGCCCGCCAGCGCCTGGACGGTGTCGGTGGCCTCGCGGTCGTCGCCCAGCACCAGCACGTCCAGGTCGATCTTGTCGACCTCGGGGTCCAGCAGCAGGACGGCGGAGACGTGGTGGAAGGCGGCGACCACCCGGCTCTCGGTCAGGACCGCGGCCGCCTGCTGGGCGGCGCTGCCCTCCTCGACCGCGAGTGCGTACGCGCCCTGCTTGTCGAAGCCGAGCGGGTTGACGCAGTCGATGACGATCTTTCCGGCCAGCTCGGCACGGAGAGACTCCAGCGTGGAGCGGTGCCCGTCCCAGGGAATGGCCACGATCACCACGTCGGCCTCGGCCGCCACGGTCGGGTTGCCGGCGCCGCGCACCGATCCGCCGATGCTCGCCGCCGCCTCCTGAGCACGCTCGGCGCTGCGTGAGCCGATCAGCACGCTGTGCCCGGCGAGGGCGAACCGCCGCGCCAACCCCTTGCCCTGGTCCCCGGTCCCGCCCAGGATCCCGATCGAGATTCCCCCCACGTCCGGAATATCAGTGCTCACTCACCGCTCCTCATCATCCTCGACCCTCAAGATCGGACTTCATCGACCATATCGTCTGCCCCGAATCCTCTCAGGGGCGCATTCCCAGGATCATTGCGGGGGGGCTGGTGCACGATGGTGCCATGGACGCTGGGTCGGTGACACTGCTGCGCGAGATCCTGGCTTCGACGGGCTGGATCGAGCGGACCCGCGAGCTGGGCCTCGCCCTGCGCGCGACCCGCTCGGCCGGCGGCCTGCTGGTGGTCGGCACGCCCGAGGAGGAGCCCTGGCACCTGACCGCGCACCTGAGCGACGAGGCCAGGCTCTCCGGGCTGCCCCAGCTCTCCCCGACGCTGGTCCGCTGGGCACCCGCCCCCGACGCGCCCGCGCACCTGCGGGTCGGGCTGGACCGGATCCGGCAGGCCGGACGGGGCGAGACCCTGTTCGTGGTCGCCGAGGAGCGCGCTCCCGAGGCGCTGCTGGAGCGGGTGAGCGACGCTCGCAGGACCGGCACGACGATCCTGGCCCTGGACGGCGGTGACACGGACCTTACCGGCCTGGCCCACGACGCGCTGACGGTCCCCGAACGGGCACCGTTCTCCTTCGACGGGGCACAGCATCTGGTGAGCATGGCCGCGGGCGAGGTCGAACGGCGCCCCACCCTGCGTGACCGCCTGGCCAGGCTGCTGGAGCGGGTCAGCGGCCCGCAGGTCACCGACTAGTAGTGCTTTGTTAGGTGGTTAGGGCGGTCTTTGCTGGCAGGTGGGGCATCGGCCTGTCCAGGTGGCCAAAAGGGCTTGGAGCTCTTTGAGG
>NZ_JBEOWJ010000038.1:0-99747 GCF_040295965.1 Streptosporangium sp. NPDC002544
CCACCACACCCGAGCAGGCCGGAGGCCGAAATCACCAGACGGCCACTGAGACGGCCGGCCGGAACACCCGCCCACCGCAGCGGGCACAGCGCAAACCCCACGCAGGGCACGGCGAACACCCCGCACCTGGAGAACCCCCGGGCCCGCACCGGAAAGCTCCAGATCAGTCATTCACCGGGAAACCGGACACCCACCTGCGCGCGGACCTCATCCAGGATGCCCATCACGTCCAACGTCGCCTGCCACGGCACCAGCGGGCTCTCCAGCAGCCCCTCGCGCAGGCAGCGCATGGCCTCGGCCGCCTCGTGCAGCATGCCGGCCCCCTCGAAGGGGACGTGGAAGGTCTCCGGCTCAGCGCCCATGCGGTGCAGGACGAAGGTGTCGGGACGGAAGAACGGGTTCGGCAGCTCGATCCGGCCGAGCGGACCGGAGATCGACGCGGTGACCGGGCTGCTCGCGGTGATACCGCAGGAGAGCAGGGCGACGGCTCCGCTGTCGTAACCGAGCAGCACGCCGGTGTTCTCGTCCACGCCCTCGGGGGTCAGCCGCGCCCAGGACCGCACCCCGGTGGGGACACCGAGCACGAGGTGGGCGAAGGAGATCGGGTAGACGCCCAGGTCGAGCAGAGCGCCGCCACCCAGCTTCGGGTCGCGGAGCCGGTGGTCGGGCTCGACGGAGACGGAGATCGAGAAGTCGGCGTGCACGGAGTCGACCGGGCCGACGGCCCCGCCCTCGACCAGCTCCACGAGCTTGCGGATGCCCGGGACGCAGCGCATCCACATGGCCTCCATCAGGAACAGGCCCCGCTCCCTCGCGAGGTCGACCAGCCTGGCGGCCTCGGCCCGGTTCAGGGTGAACGCCTTCTCGCACAGTACGGCCTTGCCCGCCTCCAGACAGGTCCGTACCGCGGCGTAGTGGGCGTTCTGGGTGTTGGCCACGTAGATGATGTCCACGTCCGGGTCGGCGGCCAGCTCGGCCCAGCTGCCGTAGGCCCGGGGGATGCCGTACCGGTCGGCGAAGGCCCGCGCGGACTCCTCCGACCTCGATCCGACCGCGACCACCTCGGCGTCCGGCAAAAGCTTCAGGTCTTCGGTGAAGGTGGCGGCGATGCCACCGGTCGCCAGGATTCCCCATCTAGTCGCACTCATGGCGACAAATTTCACCACAAATGGCAGGTAAACCAACCGGGTACGGCCGGTCAAAAGGCCGTACCCGAACCGGTCAGCCGCGAGTGTCGGCGAGCAGGGCGTTCAGCACCAGGTCAGGGTGGTCGCGCATGACGCCGCGCATCCGCCACTCGTCGGTGAACAGCGCCAGCAGGACCCCGTCCAGCGAGCGGGTGAAGACCTCCACCCCGCGCTGGCGGGCCAGGATCGGTGCCGACTCGGCGTCGGTGAGCCTGGCGATGCCGAAGTCGAGCCGGTCCATCAGGATCTCGGTGTTGAACTCGGTGGCCATCCGGTGCTTGACCACGTCGAACTGCATCGGACCCACTGCGGCGAGCACCGGCGACTGGTCGCCTCTGACATCGGAGCGGAGCACCTGGACCACGCCCTCGGCGTCGAGCTGCTCGATGCCCTTGCGGAACTGCTTGGAACGGCTGGAGTCGCGGACCCTTGCCGTGGAGAAGTGCTCGGGGGCGAAGCTCGGAATTCGGGGGAACTCGACGGGCGAGCCGTCGTACAGCGTGTCGCCCGGACGCAGGGCGCTGGCGTTCACCAGTCCGACCACGTCTCCGGGGTACGCCTCGTCGATCGTGGCGCGTTCCTGGCCGAAGACCGACTGGGCGTACTTGGTGGCGAACGGGCGGGCGGTGGCCGCGTGGACGAGCACCATGCCGCGCTCGAACCTGCCCGAGCAGACCCGGACGAAGGCGATCCGGTCGCGGTGCGAGGGGTCCATGTTGGCCTGCACCTTGAAGACCAGGCCGGAGAACGGCTCCTCCAGCGGGCGCGGGTCGTCGTCGACGTCCGGCCGGGGCGCGGGAGCGGGAGCGATGTCGACCATGGCGTCCAGCAGGCGGCCGACGCCGAAGTTGGACAGCGCGGCCCCGAACAGCACCGGGGTGGACTCGTGCGCCTCGAAGGTCTTCTGGTCGTGGTCGGCGCCGATCGCGGAGAGCAGGTCGATCTCGTCCTTGGCCCGCTCCCAGTCGCCGCCCAGCTCTATCAGGGCCTGCTCGGCGCTCAGATCGGTCTCGATGGCCTTGGTGGCACCGCCGGGGGTGCGGGTGTAGCGGACGATCCGGTCGGCGCCGCGGTCGGCCACCCCGTGGAAGAAGCCGCCGGTGCCGATCGGCCAGGTGATCGGCGTGGGCTTCAGACCGGTCTTCTCCTCGATCTCGTCCAGCAGTTCCAGGGCCTCGCGGCCCGGCCGGTCCCACTTGTTGACGAACGTGATGACGGGGATGCGGCGGTGCCGGCACACCTCGAACAGCTTCAGCGTCTGCGGCTCCATGCCCTTGGCCGCGTCGAGCAGCATGACCGCGCAGTCGACGGCGGCCAGCACCCGGTAGGTGTCCTCGGAGAAGTCCGCGTGGCCGGGAGTGTCGACCAGGTTGAACATGTGGCCGCGGTATTCGAACCTGAGCGCGGCGGAGGTGATGGAGATGCCTCGGGCCTTCTCCATCTCCATCCAGTCGGAGGTCACCCCGCGCCGTCCGGACTTGCCGTGCACCGCGCCCGCCTGGCTGATCGCGGAGGCGTGCAGCGCCAGTGCCTCGGTCATGGTCGACTTGCCCGCGTCGGGGTGGCTGATCACCGCGAACGTGCGGCGACGTGCCGCCTCCTGCATGATCGCGGTCATTCCTGATCTCCTAGTGGTGCGTAAAGTGGGGAACTCCGGGCACAGTGCGGGGGCACTGAGGAGGCGCTGAGCGGCCACTGAAACAGCTTACGCGCCACTACCGGTGTCAACAGATGTGGCAACACTTCCCCAGGCCGCTTGCGCCACCATGGTGTTACGTGGATCGTGGAACATCTCGGTTCGCCATAGGCCCATCCCAACTGTCCGAAAGCGGCTCAGCTCGTGCAACTCGACGATCTAGTGATGTGCAGATGATCACGCTGCGCTATACGGCAGGGTCCGACGTCGGCCGGATCCGGCAAGGCAACGAGGACGCCGCCTACGCGGGTGCGCGGCTCCTGGCCGTCGCCGACGGAATGGGCGGTCACGTGGGTGGTGAGGTCGCCAGCTCGGCGGCCATCGCCACCGTGGCGTCCCTGGACCAGGAGTGCCCGGGCGACCTCGCCGCCGCCGCCGAGGCCGGGGTCCGCAAGGCCAACCAGCGTCTGCGCGAGCTGGTCGCCGAAGACCCGTCACTCACCGGCATGGGGACCACTCTGACCCTGATGCTCTGGAACGGCTCGCGCGTCGCCCTGGCCCACATCGGCGACTCCCGCGCCTACCTGCTCCGCAACGGCGATCTCTATCAGATCACCTACGACCACACCCTGGTCCAGACGCTGATGGACGACGGCCGGATCACCGCGGAGGAGGCCGCCCGCCACCCGCACCGGTCGATCCTGCTGCAGGTCCTCGACGGCAACGAGAACCTCGAACTCGACCTCTCCCTGCGGGACGCCGAGGTCGGTGACCGCTACCTGCTCTGTTCCGACGGGCTGTCGGGGGTGGTCGATGCCGAGCGGCTTCGCCAGGTGCTCGCCGAGGTCGACGACCTTCAGGAGGTCACCCGGCAGCTGATCGCGCTCGCCTGCGAGGCGGGAGGACCCGACAACATCACCTGCGTGGTCGCCGACGTGGTCGAGGGGGAGATCACCGACAATCCCGTGGTGGTCGGTTCGGCCGTCCCCTCATAAGCGCTCACAGAGGCTTACAGAGGCTCACGGAAGCCGCCCGCTCGTGGTCGGTCACCGCTCATGCGGACAGGTCACGACACGCCGGGATACCCCGGCCGCTGCCCGCTGCCCGGTGAGCCCTGGTCACAGCCGGGGGACAGCGGTTATCGTCGGAAACCCACGTTCCTCGCCGACCCACCTTTCGGAGGGATGTCCCCCGTGTACAAGGAATTCGCCATCGAGGCCGTCGTGTGGCTCATCCCCGTCGTGATTCTCGTCGGTCTCGCCTACATGATCACCCGGCCCGCCTGATCTCTCGGGATCACGCCGAGGACGCGAGGCCACGCCTGCGCTCCTCGGTTTCCTCATGCCCTCGGACGACCCCGCGCCGCCGCGCGCACAGCCCCCGGGAACCCGCAGGTGGAGCAGTTAATACGGATATTTTTCCAATTTGGGAACTATTCCCTTTAACCGATCTTTACCTGTATATAGTCACCAACACGCGCTCGGGGGAGCGCGATCCGGTACGCCAGCAGGGGGACCTCACACGCCAATGGGCCAGTTCGTCGACGCCACGCTGTCTTTTCCGACCGTCCTGTTCACGTTCCTGCTCCTGGTGATCATCGCGTACTGGGTGCTCGTCGTGTTCGGCGTGTTCGGGTTCGACGGTGACGGCGACGGCTCCGAAGCCTCGGGAGCCACCGGCTTCCTGAGCGGTCTGGGACTCGGCGGGGTCCCGGCCGCACTGGTCATCTCGCTGCTGGTCGTCGTCGCCTGGTTCGCGAGCCTCGTGGGCGGCACACTGTTCACCGGCACCCCCGCCCTGGTGGCGGTACTGGTCGCGGCGCTGGTCTGCGCCTGGGCGTGCACGCGCCTCATCGTGCTGCCGCTGCGACGTCTCATCCCGAAGGAGCGCGTCCCCTCCCGCGCCGACTTCGTGGGCCGTGCGTGCGTCATCCGCACAAGCCGGGTCGGCAGTGACTTCGGCCAGGCCGAGGTCACCGCTCCGGACGGCTCCTCCGCTCTCGTTCAAGTGCGTCAGACCGGCGACGACGTCTTCGCCGCCGGAAGCACCGCCCTGATATTCGCCTATGACTCCCCCGGCGAGTTCTTCTGGGTGATGCCCTACGCCGCGGAACTCGACCCTGATCGTCCTATTTAACCGAGGGACCATTTTGGACGTCATCTCCACCGGACTCGGCATTTTCCTCGCCGTCGTCCTCCTCGTCGTCGTCGGCCTGCTCATCATGATCAGCCGCCTGTTCAACAAGGTCGAGCAGGGTAAGGCCCTGATCATCTCGAAGATCAACAAGGTGGACGTCACCTTCACCGGGGCCATCGTGCTGCCCATCTTCCACAAGTCGGAGCTGATGGACATCTCGGTGAAGACCATCGAGATCGCCCGGACCGGCCGTGAGGGCCTGATCTGCCGCGACAACATCCGGGCCGACATCCGCATCACCTTCTTCGTCCGGGTCAACAAGACCGTCGAGGACGTGGTGAAGGTGGCCCAGGCCATCGGCACCGCCCGCGCGAGCGACCAGGAGACGCTGCAGGAGCTGTTCAACGCCAAGTTCTCCGAGGCGCTCAAGACGGTCGGCAAGCAGCTCGACTTCGTGGACCTCTACACCCAGCGTGACCGGTTCCGCGACCAGATCATCCAGGTCATCGGCACCGACCTCAACGGCTACAGCCTTGAGGACGCGGCCATCGACTACCTCGAGCAGACCTCGCTGATGTCCCTCGACCGGAACAACATCCTCGACGCGCAGGGCATCAGGAAGATCACCGAGCTGACCGCCATCGAGCACGTACGGACCAACGAGTTCCAGCGTCGCGAGGAGAAGGAGATCACCCGCCAGAACGTGGACGCGCGGGAGGCCATCCTGGAACTTGAGCGCCGCCAGGCCGACGCGGAGATCAAGCAGAAGCGCGAGGTCGAGACCATGCGTGCCCGCGAGGAGGCGGAGACCGCCAAGGTCCAGGCCGAGGAGCGGCTCAAGGCGCACGCCGCGAATCTCCGTACCGACGAGCAGCTCGGCATCCAGCAGGAGAACCAGGCCCGCGAGATCGCGGTGGCGGCGAAGAACCGTGAGCGGGTCCTCGCCATCGAGACCGAGCGGATCGAGAAGGACCGTCTGCTGGAGGTCATCGCCCGCGAGCGCGAGACCGAGCTGTCGCGCATCTCCAAGGACAAGGAGGTGGAGGGCGAGAAGCGCTCCATCGCCGAGGTGATCCGCGAGCGGATCGTGGTGGAGAAGACCGTCGCCGAGCAGGAGGAGAGCATCAAGCGCCTGCGGGTGGTCGAGGAGGCCGAGCGGACCCGCCAGGCCGTGATCATCCAGGCCGAGGCCGAGGCGCAGGAGAGCCTGGTCAAGGACATCAAGGCGGCCGAGGCCTCCGAGGCGGCGTCCAAGCACCGGGCCCGCGAGGCGCTGGTGCTGGCCGAGTCCCGGCAGCAGGCCGCCGAGCTCGACGCCCGCGCCAAGATCCGTCTGGCCGAGGGCATCCAGGCCGAGACCGCCGCTCCCGGCCTGGCCGAGGTGCAGGTGCGCGAGCGGGACGCCGCGGCGATCGAGAAGGTCGGCCGCGCCGAGGCCTCCGTCGAGCGGGAGAAGGCGCTGGCCGTCGCCGAGGGCGAGCAGGCCAAGGCGCACGCCGTGGCCACCGCGGTGCGCGAGAAGCTGAAGGCGGAGGCCGAGGGCGAGCAGGCCATGGCACTGGCCGCCGCCGCGACGGTCGGCGAGAAGCTCAAGGCCGAGGCCGAGGGTCTCACCGAGAAGGCCGCGGCGATGGCCGCGCTCACCGACGCGACCCGCGCCCACGAGGAGTACCGCCTGCGGCTGGAGGCCGAGAAGGAGATCCGCCTCGCCGGGGTGAACGTGCAGCTCAAGATCGCCGAGGCACAGGCCTCCGTGGTCTCCGCCGGCCTGTCCAAGGCCAACATCGACATCGTCGGCGGCGACAGCGTGTTCTTCGACAAGCTGATGAGCTCGATCACCATGGGCAAGGCGGTGGACGGCTTCATGGAGCACTCCGACGTCGCCCGCACGCTGGCCGAGCCCTACCTGAACGGCTCGTCGAGCCTCCCCGCCGACCTGAGCAGGGTCCTCGGCTCGATCGACACCGCCGACGTGCGGAACCTCTCGCTGTCCGCGCTGCTGGTGAAACTGATCAAGGACGGCGGCCCCGACGCCGACCGGCTCCGCGGCCTGCTGAGCGAGGCCCAGGCCGCGGCCACCACCACCGAGGTCCCGGTCGCCGCGCTCAACTCCGCCGGCAAGTGACGTCCTCCACGGCGGAGGCCGTCACCGACGCCCCCGGCGCGGAGGGGGCCGGGCTGGACGCGGGCACCTACGAGGTGCTCCGCGCCCGGCTGACCGAACAGGCCGCCGAGCTGGCCAGGCGGTCCGACGCGCTCAACGCCGAACGCCTGGCGGTGTTCGGCGGAGCCGAGCTGCGCCTGATCGGCACCGAGCGGATACGCACCGAGAACAACTGCGTGCCGCGCGACATCGTCTCGGTCGGCGGGCTCATGCTCTTCGGCTACAACGTGTTCATCGGGCTGAAGCCGGAGACGGCCGTCGCGGACGTCTTCTCCATGCACACGTTCGTACGGGACACGGCGGACGCGTTCCGGTTCGACCCGGCGCCGATGTTCCGTGACCCGCGCTTCGAGCGGGACTTCGCCGAGCTCTACCGGTACTACCGGGAGACCCGGCTGCTCCAGCTCCGCCGGGTCGAGGGCAAGCTGCTGGCCGTCTTCCAGACCGGCCCGCAGGACACCCGGGTGCTGCGCTGGCAGGTCGGGGTGGACGGCACGCTCACCTACATCGACGACCGGGGGGAGCGCGACCACACGTTCCCGCCCTCGCACGACTTCGAGTGGACCCCCGCCACCCGCGACGACCACGTGCTCGGCCGCCACCCGCACATCTCGATTCAGGGCGAGGTGTTCGTCGAGACCGTCGGCGGCGACCTCACCATCAAGATCGAGAACAACACCGAGTCCGGTGAGGGCATCTACCGCGAGCCCGTCACCGAGCCGCTGCAGAGCCTCGCCGACGCGGAGGTCCAGCACGCCAGGATCGGCCCGCTGATCCTGCTCCGGATCCGGCCGTACAAGGAGCCCGAGTGGCGGTACCTGGTCTTCAACACCCGGACCAAGGGCGTGGTCCGCCTCGACGGCATCGGGCAGGCCTGCCAGCGCCTGCCCGAGGACCAGGGGATCATCTTCCCCGGCGGCTACTACCTGTCCACCGGGGTCAGCAAGACCTTCGACACCGACGTGTCCGAGCTGGAGTTCGAGCGGGTCATCCGCTCCCCCAACGGCGAGGACGTGCTGTACGTCTTCCACGCCCGCGCCGAGGGGCGCTCGCTGCTGCTGCCGTACAACGTGATCCGCAAGCAGGTGGCGAATCCGCTCTCCTGCCACGGCTACTCGCTGTTCGACGACGGCACGCTGGTCGTCTTCAGGGCCACCTCCGAAGAGCCCACCCGCGTCCACCCGATGCAGGTCTGGCAGACGGCGTACCAGTCGGACCTCTACGCCGCCGGCCGTCCGGTCGGCACCGGCCCGCTGGAGCGGATCGGCAACGCGGAGCTGGTCCGCGGCATCTCCGACTGCCTCTCGGTGGCCGGGATGGTCGACGAGATGGCGCCGTCGATCCCGGTCTTCGAGGCGCTGATCGCCTCCTGCGTCCGGGTCTTCGACCACTACCACTGGCTGGGCGAGCACGGGTTGCGCGGCCCGCTCGCCGACGTGCGGGCCACCGCCGAGCAGGTGCTGGACGAGTTCGAGAACGTCCAGTCGCTCACCCGGCAGGCCGCCGAGGCGCTGGAGGCCACCGCCGCCGACATCACCGCGCTGGTACGGCACGCGCGGAGCGAGGCGCCCAGGTCCGCCCAGGGCTGGGTGGACCGGCTCTCGCAGCTGCGCCAGTCGCAGGGGCACCTGGTGACCCTGCGCGAGCTGCGCCACGTCGACGTCGCCAGGATCGACGCGCTCGACGCGGAGCTGGCGGCCGAGCTGGACAGCACCGCGCAGCGCGCCGCGGGCTTCCTGCGCGGCGACGACGCCTTCGCCGGCTACCACGCGGAGGTCGAGTCGCTGGTCTCCGAGGCGGGCGCCATCGCGACCGTGGCCGAGGCCGGGCCGATCGGCGAACGGCTGGAGCGGCAGGCGCGGGGCCTGGAGATCGTGGTCGAGGTGGTCGGCACGCTCGACATCGCCGACGCCACCGTGCGGACCGCCATCCTGGAACGGGTCGGCGAGGTGCTCGGCGGCGTCAACCGCGCCCGCGCCACGCTGGACGCCCGGCGCGGGGAGCTGCTGGCCGGTGAGGGCAGGGCCGCCTTCGCCGCCGAGTACGCCCTGCTGGGGCAGGCGATCACCGGGGCGCTGGCGATGTCCGACACCCCCGAGCGCTGCGACGAGCAGCTGGGCCGGCTGATGCTCCAGCTGGAGAACCTGGAGTCGCGCTTCGCCGAGTTCGACGACTTCCTGGGGCAGCTGTCCTCGAAGCGGGAGGACGTCTATGAGGCGTTCTCCTCGCGCCGCCAGGCGCTGCTCGACGAACGGGCCCGCCGCGCCGACCGGCTGGCCGACTCCGCGACCCGGATCCTGTCGAGCGTACGACGCCGCCTGGCCGGGCTGAGGTCACTGGACGAGGTCAACACCTACTTCGGGTCCGACCCGATGGTGCTCAAGCTCAAGAGCGTGGCCGGGGAGCTGCGCGCGCTGGGCGACCAGGTCCGCGCCGAGGAGCTCGAAGGCCGGGTCAAGTCCGCCCGCCAGGAGGCGGGCCGCGCCCTGCGCGACCGGCTCGACCTCTACACCGACGGCGGCGAGACCATCCGGCTCGGCCGCCACCTGTTCGCGGTCAACACCCAGCCGGCCGACCTGACCCTGGTCCCGCACGAAGGCCGGATGGCGTTCGCCGTCACCGGGACCGACTACCGTTCCCCGGTGCTTGACGCGGCCTTCGAGGAGACCCGGCCGTTCTGGAACCAGCTGACGGTCTCGGAGTCGCCGGAGGTCTACCGGGGCGAGCACCTGGCCGCCGCCATCCTGGCCGCCGCCGAGTCCGGCACCCTGACCCTGGGCGAGCGGCAGGTCTCCCTGGACGCGCTGCACGAGGCGGCGGTGGCCGACGGGGAGCTGCTGGAGATCGTCCGCCGGGTGGCGGAGACCCGCTACGACGAGGGCTACGAGCGGGGCGTCCACGACCACGACGCCACCGCGATCCTGCAGGCGGCGCTCCGCCTGCACGCGGGCGCGAGCCTGCTCCGCTATCCGCCGGCGGCGCGGGCCGCCGCCCAGCTCTTCTGGACCTACGGCACCGACGAGGCCGCCCGCGCGACCTGGACCACCCGGGCGACGTCGCTGGCCCGGGCCCGGACCCTGTTCGGCCAGGTGGAGGCGGTACGGGAGACCCGTGCCGCCCTCGGCTCCGCGATCGCGTCCTTCAGCCGGGGTCTCCACGGCCGGCCGGAGAGCCCGGCGGGCGCGCTCGCCGTGGCCGCCGCGAGCACGTCCGGGGCGCCCCGGGCGACCGGGACCCGCGCGCAGGAAGACGAGGGCGTCTTCGAACTGGCCGGGGAGTATCTCTTCGAGGAACTGGCGGGCAAGCCGTTCGGGTTCGTGACGAGCGCGGGGGCACGGTCGCTGCTCGACCGGTTCGACCGGGCGCTCGGCCCCGCGCGCCAGGAGTTCGAGGACGACCTGCGAGCGCTCGGCGACGACCTCTCCGGGCGTCACCGCCTGGCTGAGGCATGGCTGTCCGCCTTTGACGTCTCGACGCCGGGCTCCGGGCTGGGCTCGGCATCGGCCTCCGGATCGGCGGAGCTGGTGGAGGCGGTTGCCGTACTGCTCTGCGAGGTGGCGCGGCACGACTCGTCCGCGGCGCTGACCGCCACGGTCGAGGGGCTGCTCGGCGCGCACCCCCGGATCTCCGGGCGCGCGCTCCAGCTGCGGCTGGACGAGTTCCTGGCCAGGACCCGGCACTTCCGCGACCACCGTGTCCCCGCGTACCGCGCCTACCAGAAGCGGCGCAACGAGTTGGTCGCGGCCGAGCGTGAGCGGCTGCGTCTTGAGGAGTTCCAGCCGAAGGTGATGACCGCCTTCGTCCGCAACCAGCTGCTCGACGAGGTCTACCTGCCGCTGATCGGCGACAACCTGGCCAAGCAGCTCGGCGCGGCCGGGGATGCCAAGCGAACCGACCAGATGGGCATGCTGCTGCTCATCTCCCCGCCCGGCTACGGCAAGACCACCCTGATGGAGTACGTGGCCAACCGGCTGGGGCTGATCTTCGTCAAGGTCAACGGCCCTGCCCTGGGCCACCTGGTGACCTCGGTGGACCCGGCGCAGGCACCCGACGCGACGGCACGGCAGGAGATCGAGAAGATCTCCTTCGCGCTGGAGATGGGCAACAACGTGCTGCTCTACCTGGACGACATCCAGCACACCTCCCCGGAGCTGCTGCAGAAGTTCATCTCGCTCTGCGACGGCCAGCGCCGGATGGAGGGTGTCTGGGAGGGCAGGACCCGCACCTACGACCTGCGCGGCAAGCGCTTCGCGGTCTGCATGGCGGGCAACCCGTACACCGAGTCGGGCAAGCGCTTCCGCATCCCCGACATGCTCGCCAACCGCGCCGACGTGTGGAACCTCGGTGACGTGCTGTCCGGCCGGGACGAGCTGTTCGCGCTGAGCTACATCGACAACGCGCTGACCTCCAACCCGGTCCTGTCCCCGCTCTCCACCCGCGACCGCGACGACATCCGCCTGCTGGTACGGCTGGCGCGGGGCGACTCGGGGGTCCGGGCCGACCAGCTCTCCCACCCGTACTCCTCGGTGGAGCTGGAACAGGTCCTCGCGGTGCTCCGCAAGCTGCTCCGGATCCAGAAGGTGGTGCTGGCCAACAACCAGGCGTACATCGCCTCGGCCGCCCAGTCGGACGCCTCGCGGACCGAGCCGCCCTACCAGCTCCAGGGCTCGTACCGGAACATGAACAAGCTCGCGGCCCGGGTCGTCCCGGTGATGAACGACGCCGAACTGGAGGCGGTGATCGACGACCACTACCTCGGCGAGGCCCAGACCCTCACCTCAGGGGCCGAGGCCAACCTGCTCAAACTCGCCGAACTACGCGGCACCCTGACCGCCGAGCAGGCCGCCCGATGGACCGAGGTGAAGACCGCCTACCTCCGCTCCCAGGCCCTCGGCGGCGCCGAGGACGACCCGATGACCCGCGCGGTCGGCGCGGTCGGACTCCTCGCCGACCGAGTGAGCACCGCCATCGAACACGCCGCCGACCGGCTCTCCCCCGAACCGTGAAACCCGGTCACGGAGGCCAAGGCCGGCAAGGAACGCTCTGGTGGCCCTTGCCCGCCTGGCCCCGTGACCGGCACTCGGTCAAGCTCGACCCGCTGACCACCGACGTCCGCCACCACCTGCGGCAGATCTCCGGCAACGGCGGTCCCGACTACGAGGTCAACGTCACGCTGTCGCCCAGCTGATCGACGGACCGACTCCACCCGGTAGCCGGACCTGTGGCTACTCATTACCGCGATCCGGGAACGACCACGGCATGGCTGACGAACCAAAAGTACGGGTGCGCCGGGTCTACGAGGAGCCGGAGGCGCAGGACGGTGCCCGGGTGCTGGTCGATCGGGTCTGGCCGCGCGGGCTGTCCAAGGAAAAGGCGCATCTGCAGGAGTGGTGCAAGGCGGTGGCGCCCTCGACCGAGTTGCGCAAGTGGTACGGCCACGATCCGGCTCGGTTCGAGGAGTTCGGCCGCCGCTACCGGGCCGAGCTGAAGGACCCCGAGCGGGCCACCGCGCTGGAGCACCTGCGAGAGCTGGCGAAGCAGCGAACGCTTACGCTCCTGACCGCGACCAGGCAGGCCGACATCAGCGAGGCCGTGGTCCTCGCCGACCTGCTGCGGAGTTGACCGCGGTGTCCTGCGTGCGCTCGGCACTGAGGGGAGCGCGCGGCCGACCGGGTGAGTATCGCCGTCGAGTCCCCCGAACCGTGAAGGCCGAGGTCGGCGAGAAGCGCTCTGCCGCCTTACCCCCGTGAGCCGTCAGCCGGGAGCGAGCAGGGTGAAGTCGGTGCGGCCGGAGGCGACTCCGTTGACCTGGAGTTCAACCGCGTGGGTGCCGGGGTAGTAGCGCCTGGTGGTGATCTCGCGGAACGAGTGGTCGCGCGAGAGATCGATGGTGTCGCCGGGTGCGAGGGTCCTGGTAGTGAGCTTGAAGGTCTTGCCGCTCTGGCTCCCGTTCGCTCTCCTGTGGTGAACGATGTAGTCGATTGCGAGCCGCACCGGCTCCTGTCCGGGGTTGGTGACGGAGACGGCGAATCTCAGCGTACCGCCGAACGGTACGGTGGTGCCGGCGAGCTTCGGCCCCACGATCTCGACAACCGTGCCCGGAGTGAACCCCATCAGTTCCAGTGCGCCGGGGTGGCCTTTCTTGATCAGTGTCCGCAGTCCGTGCTGGACGAGCCTCCGCGTGTTGCCGTCCGGATCGGCCAGCCAGGCGGCGGCGGTCTCGATCACCAGGTCGGGCTGCTCCCTGCTGAGGTCGTTGAGATGGTTGGCGACCGAGCGTCGTACGTACTCGCTCTCGTCCCGATACAGGGCGCTGATGATCGGCACGGTCGAGTGGGGATTCGCGAGGATGGCCGGAACCCGCTTGGCCCAGGGCAGGAAAGCCCGGGTCCCCTCGGTCGCGAGGCGGCGGACGTGCTCACTGGGATGAACGGTCCAGTCGATGATCTGTGCCATCGCGCGATCGAGATCGCGTTCCAGCAGCAGGCGGATGGCGAACTCGGAGGTCAGGCGTGGAGTGAGCTCCGCGAGCGCGTCAAGGGCGTCATCGAATGCCTCGCCGCTCCCATCCTCGATCGCCTTGGTGGCAACAGCACTGCTCACCGGCCAGATCAGCCAGCCGCTGAAGGGATGTCCCCCGTTCAGCGCGGCCCGGACGGTGCCCGCGAAGGACCCGTAGTCTCCGGGCAGGTCCCGCAGCAGGGCGTCACGCAGCAGGTCGGCACGCTCGCGCAAGGACAGGGAGCCGAGTTCGGAGGTCGCCGCTCGAAGTGCCGTGAGCCGGGTGTCCGGCGCGACCGCCCCGATCGCCTGGGCCAGTGTGCGGGCGGTGTCGGGTCCGATGAGCTCGTCGGCGAAGGGCATGCGTGTTCTCCAATGGAACGTCGCGGCGGCGTGCCCGCCGCCGCGATGGGGTGTGGAGGTCCCTCCTGCTCATCGCGCGGCCCGGCACGCGGCAGGAGAGGCCAGGTCTTCCCGCGTGCGACGCTCCCGGGAACCGCCGCGAGTCGTAGACATGATGACACGACCGTCTTCGGGGCGGGCGCCCGGCGCCGGTCGGCTCATCTGCCGGAGGGGCGGGCGCGGACGTGCAGGCGTTCGCCCTGGGGGCCGAACAGGCTGAGTGCCTCGGCGGGTTCCGGGCCGGGATTGCTGAAGGCGTGCGGGATGTGGGTGTCGAACTCCGCCACCTCTCCGGGCATCAGGACGATCTCCTTCTCGCCGAGCGACAGGCGCAGCCGCCCGGACAGCACGTAGAGCCACTCGTAGCCCTCGTGGACCCGCTGTTCCGGCCCGCAGGCGGGCCGGCTCATCGGAATGATCATTTTATACGCCTGGAGCCCGCCGGGCCGGCGGGTCAGCGGGACGAACGTCATGCCGTTGTGGGTGATCGCGCGCTGGCGGACGCGCGGGTCGCCGGTCTCCGGCGCGCCGACGAGCTCGTCCAGGGGGAGCTGGTGGGCTCGGGCCAGCAGGAGCATGAGTTCCAGGGTGGGACGGCGCTGACCGGACTCAAGGCGGGACAGGGTGCTGACCGAGATCCCGGTGGCCTCGGAGAGCTGCGACAGGGTCGCGCCGCGCTGCTGGCGCAGTGCCCGCAGGCGCGGGCCTACCGCGTCGATGACCTTGTCGAGGGCTTCGTCTGGGGTGAGGGCGTCGTCGTTCATGCCACCCATTTGCCATCCCGGCAAAGGCATTTGTCAAATCTGCCGCCGTGCGCGAATAGTTCAGCGACGAGACGGCCGCCGTGATCCCACTCCGGCCGTACGACGAGCAGAGGAGAGCACGCGGTGGAGGAGAAGTACGACGTGGTGGTCGTCGGTGGCGGTGCGGCCGGGCTCAGCGGGGCCCTGACCCTGAGCCGGGCACGCCGCTCGGTGCTGGTGGTCGACGCCGGTGCCCCGCGCAACGCCCCGGCCGGGCATGTGCACAACTACCTGGGCCGCGAGGGCACACCCCCCGGCGAACTGCTGGCCGCCGGCCGCGCCGAGGTGACCGGTTACGGCGGTGAGATCGTGACCGGCACCGCCACCTCGGCCCATCGGCTGGAGGACGGCGAGGGCTTTCGCGTACTGCTCGCCGACGGCCGGGAGGTGCGGGCCCGGCGGCTGCTGGTGACCACCGGCCTGGTGGACGAGCTGCCCGACGTTCCAGGACTGGCCGAGCGGTGGGGGCGCGACGTCCTGCACTGCCCGTACTGTCACGGCTGGGAGGTCCGCGACCAGGCGATCGGCGTCCTGGCCGACAGCCCGATGGCCGCGCACCAGGCCCTGATGTTCCGGCAGTGGAGCCCGCGGGTGACCCTGTTCCTGCACACCGCCCCCAAACCCACCGATGAGGAGTACGAGCAGCTGGCCGCCCGGGGCGTCACCCTCGTGGAGGGCGAGGTCGCCGCCCTGGAGACGACCGGCGACCGGCTCGGTGGCGTCCGGATGCGCTCGGGAGAGCTCGTCCCCTGCCAGGCCGTGGTGGTCGCACCGCGCTTCACCGCCCGGGCCGGCGTGCTCGCCTCCCTCGGGCTGGAGCCGGTCGAACAACTGGCCGGCGGCCACGTCATCGGCAGCTACGTGCCCGCCGACCCCACCGGGGCCACCTCGGTGCCCGGGGTGTGGGTGGCCGGCAACGTCGCGGACCTGCGCGCCCAGGTGATCGTCTCCGCCGCCTCGGCGCTGAACACCGCCGCGGCCATCAACGCCGACCTCATCGCCGAGGACACCCGCCACGCCGTCGCCGCTCACCGCGGCGGGCCCGAACCCCGCTCCGACCACGCCGAGCGGACGCCCGGCGACCACCACCACGCCCCGGCCGAGAGCACCGCGAGCATGTTCAGCGAGCAGGCGTGGGAGGAGCGCTACCGTTCCCGTGACGCGATCTGGAGTGGCCGGCCCAACCCCCAGCTCGTGACCGAAACCACCGACCTGTCACCCGGCACGGCGCTCGACGTCGGTTGCGGCGAGGGGGCCGACGCCCTCTGGCTGGCCGAACGCGGCTGGCGGGTCACCGCGGCGGACTTCGCCACCGTCGCCCTGCGGCGCGGCGCCGAACGCGCCGACGCCCTCGGCGCGGAGATGGCCGGGCGGATCGACTGGGTACACGCCGACCTGACCAGCTGGGCACCCGATGAGGGCTACTTCAACCTGGTCTCCGCCCATTTCATGCACCTGCCGGGGGAGCAGCGCGAGGCACTGCACACCCGGCTGGCCGCCGCGGTGGCCCCCGGCGGGACTTTGCTCATCGTCGGCCACCACTTCTCGGACCTGGAGACCACGATGCCCCGGCCCAATGTGCCCGACATGTTCTTCACCGCCGAGGAGATCGCGCACTCCCTCGACCCCGACCGGTGGGACATCCTCGTCACCGACACCAGACCGCGCCTCGCCGACGACCCCGAAGGCCGCCAGGTCACCATCCACGACGCCGTCCTGCGAGCCCGCAGGCGCCCGTGACCTGCCACATCTCCCCCGACTTTGGCGGAGTCGGCGTGCCCGGTTGCCGGGTCGCCGCCGGATGTCGAATACGGTGAGCAGGTGTCGGTCAGCGACCGGGTCGAGCGAGAGCAAGGAAAGCAGTGAAGCTTCTTCATTCAGGGAAGGTCCGCGACGTCTACGAGGACCGCGGGGACATCATCCTCGTGGCGTCCGACCGGGTGTCGGTGTACGACGTGATCCTGCCCACGCCCATCCCCGACAAGGGGAGGATCCTCACGCAGCTCTCGCTCTGGTGGTTCGAGCAACTCGCCGACATCGTGCCCAACCACGTGATCTCGGCGACCGACGTACCCGCCGAGTTCGCGGGCCGTGCGGTGCGGTGCAGGAAGCTGGAGATGGCGAAGGTCGAGTGCGTCGCGCGCGGCTACCTGACCGGCGGCGGGCTGAAGGAGTACCGGGCGCACGGGTCGGTCTCGGGCGTGCCGCTGCCGCCCGGCCTGCTGGACGGCTCCAAGCTCCCCGAGCCGATCTTCACCCCGTCCACCAAGGCACCGCTCGGGCAGCACGACGAGCCCATCTCCTTCGACGAGGTGGTCGCCCTGGAGGGGGCCGAGGTCGCCGAGGAGTTCCGGCGGATCACGCTGGAGATCTACCTGCGAGGCTCCGAACTCGCCGCGGAGCGGGGCGTCATCATCGCCGACACCAAGATCGAGCTGGGCTGGGACTCCGAGGGCACACTCGTGCTCGGCGACGAGGTGCTGACCTCGGACTCCTCCCGCTTCTGGCCCGCCGACCGGTGGGAGCCCGGCCACGCGCAGTTCTCCTTCGACAAGCAGTACGTGCGTGACTGGGCGACCAGCACGGGCTGGGACAAGAAGGAACCCGCTCCGGAGGTCCCCGCCGAGGTCGTGGAGGTCACCCGGGCGCGCTACATCGAGGCGTACGAACGCATCACCGGCAGAACCTGGTAAGAACACCTGGAGATCCCCGCCAAGGCCGTGGAGGTCACCCGAGCACACCGGTGCTTCCCCGACGTTCGGGGAGGCAGCGGGGTCCCTACAGGGAGAGTTTCCTCTCGACCGCGGCGCCCACGATGGTCGGTTCCACCGGGGCGGAGCCGGTGGGCGCCCCGAAGTCGGCCACGATGCAGGTGATGTTGTCGGGGCCGCCACCCCGGTTGGCGAGGTCGATGAGCCAGCGGGCCGCCTCGTCGGGGTCGGAGATCTCGGTCAGCGTGTTGAACAGGGTCTCGGGACCGACCACGGCGGTCAGGCCGTCGGAGCAGAGCAGGTAGCGGTCCTCCGGGTAGGCCTCGCGCAGTGACAGGTCCAGCTCACCGTCGCCGGTGCCCTCAAGGACCCGCAGCACCATTGACCGGCGCGGGTGCTCGGCGGCCTGCTCAGGGGTGATCCGCCCCTCGTCCACCAGCGACTGGACCAGGGTGTGGTCATGGGTGATCTGGTAGAGGGCGCCGTCGCGCAGCATGTAGGCCCGGGAGTCTCCGACATGGGCCAGGGCGAAGGTGGCGCCGTCCCAGAGCATCGCGGTCAGGGTGGTGCCCATGCCGCGGAGCGTGGGATCCTGCTCGCTCATGTCGCGCAGTGTGTGGTTGACGTCCCTGGCGGCGCCCTTGAGCGCGGCGAGCAGGTCGACACCACCGGTGGGAAGGGTGTCGTCCAGCGCCGCCATGGCGGTGACGGCAAGTGAGCTGGCGACCTCTCCACCCGCATGACCACCCATGCCGTCCGCTATGGCGAGCAGGCGCGCGCTCGCGTAGCCCGAATCCTCGTTCGCCTCACGGCGGACCCCCACGTCGGAGCGGGCCGCGTAGCGCAGTGCCAGTGGTTGGTTCAGTGCCATGAAGGCAGTAAATCATTGGTTGAAGCACTTCACAAGCAAAGACGTTGTAGACCGTTGCGGCACAGTCAACTACTGTGGCCCAACATGGAGGAGCGCCAGGAGATCACCGTGAACGCGGGCGACATCGCCCGGCTTGCCGGGGTCGGCAGGGCAGCGGTGAGCAACTGGCGCCGCCGCCACGAGGACTTTCCCCAGCCGGTGGGCGGCACCACCTCCAGCCCGCTGTTCTCGCTGCCGGAGATCGCCGTGTGGCTGCGCGCGAACGGCAAATCCTTCGAGGTCTCGCTCGGCGACCTGGTCTGGCAGCGGATGCGCACCTCGGTCGACGACCTCAGGCTGGGCGAACTGGTGGCCAAGGTCGGCGCGTTCCTGCTGTTCCTGCGCCGCGAGCCCACCGCCTGGCGTGATCATGGAACGAAGTCTCTCACCCGCATGGCCGAGGTGACGACCGATCTCCCCGGCTCCGCCGATCTTCGCCTGGACGATCTGGCCCTCGTCCGGCTGGTCGCCGAGCTGGCCACCGAACGCGACCCGCTGGAGGTCTTCGAGTTCCTGTGCGAGCGCTACGTCGAGGCGCACTCCCGCCAGCTCTCGGTCACCAGGGACGATGTGGCCGAGCTCATGGTCCGGCTGGTGGTGCGGAAGGGGGACGTCGTCCTGGACCCGGCATGCGGTGTCGGAACGCTGCTGCTGGGCGCGGACACCTTGACGGCCCGGCGGGGAGGCGCTTCGACCGGCGGGAAGACCGTCCTGATGGGGCAGGAGGTCAACGAGACGAACGCGCTGCTCAGCGCGGTTCGGGTGCTGCTGCGCGGGACCGAGGCGCGGATCGTCGCCGGTGACTCGCTCCGCGAGGACGGCCTGGCCGGTGACGTGGCCGACGCCGTGGTCTGCGACCCGCCGTTCAACGAGCGGGTCTGGGGTCACGAGGAGCTCGCCGGCGACCCGCGCTGGGAGTACGGCCTGCCGCCGCGCGGTGAGTCCGAGCTCGCCTGGGTGCAGCACTGCCTCGCCCGCGTGCGGCCGGGCGGCCTGGTGGCGATCCTGATGCCCACCGCCGCCGCCAGCCGGCGTCCGGGCAAGCGGATCCGCGGCAACCTGCTCCGGGCGGGAGCGCTGCGGGCCGTGGTGACGCTGGCGCCCGGCGGCCCCGACCTGTGGATACTCCGCAGGCCCGACGGCGGGCGCCCGCCGTCCCAGCTGCTGGTGGTGGACGCCGGCGAGGACCTGTCGGTCGTGGAGCCCGCCTGGCGCGCGTACCTGGAGAACCCCGAGGCCGAGCTGTCCGGCGAGAGCCGCACGGTGCGCATCATCGACCTGCTCGACGACGAGGTCGACCTCGCCCCGGCCAGGCACCGCCCGCAGCACAGCGGCCTCGACTTCCCGCGCGACTTCACCGAGGCCCTGGCCAGGTTCATGGAGACCTCGGCCACGCTGTCGGAGGCCACTCCCGCCCTGGAACTGCTCGCCGAGCGGCAGGACCTGCCGACCACCACGGTCGGCGAGCTGGCCAAGGCGGGGCTGATCACGATCCTGCAGGCGCCGCCGAGGATGTCGGCGGACGAGGGCCCTCTCCCGGTGCTGACCGCCGACGACACCGCGGCGGGCGCCTCACCCTCCGGCCGTACCACCCTCGACCCGGCACTGATCATGATCAGGCCCGGCGACGTGGTGACCACGGTGCTCGGCGCGGTCAGGGTGATCACCCAGAGCGGAGCGGCGCTCGGCCCGCAGCTCACGCTGTACCGGGTCGACCCGCAGCGGCTCGACTCCGGGTTCCTGGCCGGTTTCCTGCGCTCGGCCGACGCGGCCAGGGTCCATCCCAGTTCCAGCCGCCTCGACGTGCGGCGGGCGAGGGTGCCCATGCTGCCCCTGTCCGACCAGCGGATGTACGGCACGGCCTTCCGCGAGCTGTTCGAACTGGAGGACAGACTGCGCGCGACGAGGGCGCTGGGGGAAACGCTGATCCGGCTAGGCTTTGACGGACTGGTCGACGGCCATCTCCGGCCGTGCGACCAAGGGGCGTGATGCCCGCACGTCCAGGGGAGGGTCGATGGTCATCGGCGACCGATACGTGCTCGACGACCTCCCTCTCGGCCAGGGGGGCATGGGGGCCGTCTACGGCGGCCATGACAGGCATCTCGACCGCAGGGTGGCCGTCAAGTTCCTGAGGTTCCTCACCGGCCCCGACGAGGAGCTGAAGCGGCGTTTCCTGCGCGAGGCCCGCATCCTGGCCAGACTGGAGCACCCCGGCGCACCGGTCCTGTACGACTTCGGCACCTTCGACCAGCGGCTGTTCCAGGTGATGCAGTTCATCGAGGGCGTCACCGTGGCCGACGTGGTCAGCGAGCACGGCCCGCTCCCCGTGCCCTGGGCCGCGGCGATCGCCGCCCAGGCCTGCGCGGTGCTGACCGCGGCCCACGCGCTGTCCGTCTGCCATCGCGACCTGAAGCCGACCAACCTGATGCTCTGCCCCGACGGGAGCGTCAAGGTCCTCGACTTCGGCCTGGCGGTGCTCCGCGAGGCCGACTCGACGCAGTTCACCCGGGTCGGCCAGATTCTCGGCACCCCGTCGTACATGGCACCCGAGCAGATCCAGCGCGGCCTGTCCGGTCCCCGCAGCGACCTCTACGCCCTCGGATGCGTGCTCCACGAGATGCTGACGGGCCGCCAGCTGTTCACCGGTCCCACCGAGTACGCCGTGTTCGAGCGCCAGGTGAAGGAGCGCCCGCCCGAGGTCCCGGGGGTTCCCGCCGAGCTGAACCGCCTCGTCGCCGACCTGCTGGAGAAGGATCCCGACAACCGTCCCGCGGGCGCCGACGTCCTCTACGAGCGGCTGCAGCCCTTCGCGGTGGACCTGCCGATGCTCCCTGGCTTCCTGCACCCGTCGTCGGTGCCGAGCCCCGGCCGGATGTACGCACGGATGGTCGGCCGGGTCCTGGCCTGACGGTCCTACCGGACCGTCCCCGCGGAAGCCTGTCCCGGCGGTCTGCGGTCTCCCGGCCCGTCCGGGCCATCGCCGCGCCGGGTGCCCACCGGCTTCCACGGCTCCTGGTTCGCCGACACCGAGCGGGCCGGGTGGGTCGGTCACGAACGGCGCGAGCGGGACCCGGTCCCGGGGAACCCTCAGGGAGGCGGGAGAACGGGGACCGTCGGTCTGCGGCACACGTACGCCACTCCGGGGGGCAGGTTGCGCCAGATGGGCCCGGTGGTCAGCACCTCGTCGAAGGCCGACCGCAACCGCAGGCGCAGGGCCCTGGCCCCGGCGAGCGGCAGGGCCGACAGGTAGGTGACGGTCGTGAACGCCCCGGACGGCGCGAGCGCCCGGCCGACGCCCGCCAGGATCCGCTCCTGCTGCTCGCCGGGGAACAACGACCAGGGCAGCGTGCTGACGACCGCGTCCACCCGGTCGACCCCGGCACCGGCCAGGAGCGCGCCGAGGTCGGCGGCGTCGCCCTCGATCGTCTCCATCCAGGGTTTCGTCCGGCGCAGGTGCGCGGCCATGCCGGGGTCGATCTCCACGGCCAGCTGGCGGGACCCCGGGGCCAGCCTCGCCCGGATGGCCTCGCTGATCGGACCGGTGCCGGCCCCCAGCTCCACGACCACCGACGGGCCCAGCGCGGGGACCACCGCGCTGAGCGCCCTGCCCAGCGCCGGGGAACTCGGGGCGATCGCGCCCACCACGCGCTGCCTGCGTACCGCCGCCGTCAGGAATGCCCGCAGGTCCGCGGGCGCCGCCGTCTTGTTCATGGTCCCCATCAGACCGCCGCGGGAGCGCGGCCCGCAGGGCACCGGAGCCTAGTCTTCCGGGTATGGCCGGCCATACCGTCGGAGTAGGCCAGGCCCGGTAGAGGCCATGCCCGCGCGGACCGTACTGTCGGTTGATGCGATCGCGGGCGGCCTGGCAGGCACTCACCCGATGGAACCTGCTCGCCACGTGGTGGCCGTGGCGCTCGTTGGCGTACCTGCTGACGAGCATCCTCGTCGGCGCGGTCACCCTCGTGGTGGTCCTGGTCTGCCTGGCCGGCGGCGCGGTGCTGGCGCTGGTGGTGGTGGGCATCCCGTTCCTGGTGGTGCTGGGGCTCAGTGGCATACCGGTCGCCGCGCTGGAGCGCCGCCGCCTGCGGATCATCGACTCGGAGCCGGTGGAGTCGCCCCACCGCGAGCCCGACCGGCCGGGCCTGCGCGCGTGGGCGCGGCTGCGCTTCAGCGAGCAGGCCACCTGGCGGGAGCTCGCCTACACCGGCCTGCTGGTCATCGTGCTCTGGCCGATGGAGCTGATCTCCCTGGCGTACGGGATCGTCGGGCCGGTGATGGCCATGTGCGCGCCCATCATCCTGGAGGAGGTCGGGCAGGTGCGGCTGTTCAAGTTCTGGCTGATCGACAGCCGTCCCGAGGCGTTCCTCGTGGCGCTGCTCGGGGCCGTCCTGCTCGTGCTGTTCACGTACCCGCTGACGGCACTCGCGGTGCTGCACGGACTGGTGGCCCGCGCGCTGCTCAGCCCCCGGCAGAGCGACGAGGCCAGGCGGGTCGTCGAGCTCACCCGGTCCAGGTCCCGGCTGGTATCGGCCTTCGAGGCAGAACGCCGAAGGATCGAGCGGGACCTGCACGACGGCGCCCAGCAGCGGCTGGTCTCGCTGACCATGACGCTCGGCCTGGCCAAGCTCACCCGGGGGGACGAGACGGCCGAACTCGTCGGCAGGGCGCACGAGCAGGCGAAACTCGCGCTGGCCGAGATCCGCGACCTGATCAGAGGGATCCACCCGCAGATCCTCACCGACCGGGGACTGCCCGCCGCCGTGGCCGACGTCGCCGACCGCTCGCCGGTACCCGTGGAGGTCACCATGGCGCTGCCCGCACGTCTGCCCGAGGTGGTGGAGTCCACCGCGTACTTCGTGGTGTGCGAGGCGCTGGCGAACGTGGCCCGGCACAGCGAGGCCCGGCGGGCCACGGTCACCGGGCGGCTGGACGGCGCCCGCCTCGTCGTGGAGATCGGCGACGACGGCGTGGGCGGCGCCGACGCCGCGGAGGGGAGCGGGCTGGCCGGGCTGGCCGACCGCGTCTCGGTCGTCGACGGGAGACTGGTACTTTCCAGCCCGGCCGGTGGGCCGACCCTGCTACGCGTGGAGATACCGTGCACTCCGATCGATCCCTCAAGGTAGTCATCGCCGAGGACGGCGTGCTGCTCCGCGAAGGGCTGGCCGAGCTGCTCGCCCGGTTCGGGCACCGGGTGGTGGCCACGGCGGGTGACGCCGTACGGCTCGTGGAGGCGGTGCGCGAGCACACCCCCGACATCGTCGTGACCGACGTGCGGATGCCGCCCGGCTTCACCGACGAGGGCCTCAGGGCCGCGGTCGCGCTCCGCGCGGCGGACCCGCGCCTGCCCGTGCTGGTGCTGAGCCAGTACGTCGAGCAGACCTACGCGGCCGAACTGCTGGACTCCGGTGACGGCACCGGGGTCGGCTACCTGCTCAAGGACCGGGTCGGCGATGTGGAGGAGTTCGTCGACGCGCTGTGCGGCGTGGCCGGCGGCGGGACGATCGTGGACCCCGAGGTGGTCAGGCAGCTGCTGCGCCGCCGCCGCGATCCGCTGGAGCGGCTGTCCCCCCGCGAGCGGGAGGTGCTGGCCCTGATGGCCGAGGGCAGGTCCAACGCGGCGATCGCCAGGGCCCTGGTGGTGTCGGAGGCCGCGGTCGGCAAGCACATCGGCAACATCCTGACCAAACTCGACCTGCCCCCGGCCGAGGACGACCATCGCCGGGTACTGGCGGTGGTGACGTACCTGCGCGGTTGAGCGCTCCTCCAGGGAAGGGACCTCCCCGCCGGGTCGCGGCGTGGAAAACCGGCTTCCGCCACGGGTGAGAACCGACGCCGCGAGGATCGCGACCGGAGAGAATACGACCCGTGGAAGGTCGATGGGTCGAGGTGGCGGACCGGGTGCTGGTGCGGCGATACGCCGAGCTGGACCTGTCGGTGGGGCTGGTCGTGGGCGACGGCGGTTGCCTGGTGGTCGACACGCGGGGAGACGAGCGGCAGGGGGCCGAGCTGGTCTCGGAGGTCAGGCGGGTGACATCCGCCCCGTGGGCGGTGGCGATCACCCACTCGCACTTCGACCACAGCTTCGGTACCCGGCCGTTCCTCGACTGCCCCGTCTGGGCGCACGAGGACTGCCGGACCGACCTGGCCGAGAACGGCGGCCGGGCCAGGGACGAGTGGGCCCGCCACTACCGGGATCGGGGACGCGCGGACATCGCCGGTGACATCGCGAAGACCGGGATCGCGCTGCCGGACCACCTGGTGACCGGCCGGGCGGAGCTGGCCGTCGGTGGTCGCCCGGTCGTCCTGGCCCACCTCGGCCGCGGCCACTCCGGCAACGACCTGGTCGTCCACGTGCCGGACGCCGGCGTGGTCTTCGCCGGGGACCTGGTGGAGAACGGTGCCCCACCTGCCTACGAGGACGCCTATCCCCTCGAATGGCCGGCCACCCTCGCCGGGCTGCTCGACCTCCTCGGCGACGGCGGCAGCGACGGCAGTGGCGACAGCGGCGTCGTCGTCCCCGGCCACGGCGACCCGGTCGACCGCGCGTTCGCCGCGGCCCAGCACGCGGAGATCACCGCCCTCGGCCGCCTGTGCGAGCGGGTGGCGGCGGGCCTGCTCTCCCCCGCCGACGCCGTACGCCTGTCGCCGTACCCGGAGGAGACCACCAGGACCGCCCTCGGCCGCCCCTGTTGAGCGCGGCTCAGATCTCCTTCTGGAGCCCGGCTCCCTGGTCGAGCCGGCGCGGCCGGTCCCCGATCCTCGGGTGATGCAGGTCGAAGGCCGGCCGCTCCGAGCGGATGGCCGGGATCGAGGTGAAGTTGTGCCGGGGCGGCGGGCAGGAGGTGGCCCACTCCAGCGAGTTGCCGAAGCCCCACGGATCGTCCACGGTCACCCGCGGGGCGCGGCGCGCGGTGTGCCAGATGTTGTAGAGGAACGGCAGCGTGGAGGCGCCGAGCACGAACGCGCCGATCGAGGAGATCAGGTTGAGCGTGGTGAACCCGTCGATCGGGCTGTAGTCGCCGTAGCGGCGCGGCATGCCCTGCGCGCCCAGCCAGTGCTGGACCAGGAAGGTCACCTGGAAACCGATGAACAGCAGCCAGAAGTGCAGCTTGCCCAGCTTCTCGTTCAGCATCTTGCCGGTCATCTTCGGCCACCAGAAGTAGAAGCCCGCGAACATCGCGAACACCACGGTGCCGAAGACCACGTAGTGGAAGTGCGCGACCACGAAGTACGAGTCGTGCACCTGGAAGTCCAGCGGCGGGGAGGCCAGGATGACCCCGGTCAGCCCGCCGAGCAGGAAGGTGACCAGGAAGCCGACCGCGAACATCATCGGTGATTCCATCGATATGTGCCCGCGCCACATGGTGCCGGCCCAGTTGAAGAACTTCACCCCCGTCGGGACGGCTATCAGGAACGACATGAAGGAGAAGAACGGCAGTAACACATGGCCGGTGGCGAACATGTGGTGTGCCCACACCGTCATCGACAGGCCCGCGATCGCGATGGTCGCGCCGACCAGGCCGATGTAGCCGAAGATCGGCTTACGGCTGAAGACCGGGATCACCTCGCTGATGATGCCGAAGAACGGCAGCGCGATGATGTAGACCTCCGGATGGCCGAAGAACCAGAACAGGTGCTGCCAGAGCATCGCTCCCCCGGTCTGCGGGTCATAGATGCGGGCGCCGTGACTGCGGCTGGCCTCCAGGGCGAGCAGCGCGGCGGACAGGATCGGGAAGGCGATCAACACCATCAGACCGGTCAGCAGCACGTTCCAGGTGAAGATCGGCATGCGGAACATCGTCATCCCGGGGGCCCGCATGCAGATGATCGTGGTGATGAAGTTGACCGAGCCGAGTATCGTGCCGAGACCCGCCATCACCAGGCCGACGATCCACAGGTCACCGCCGACCTGCGGGGAGTGCGGTGCCGTGGAGAGCGGCGTGTACGACGTCCAGCCGAAGTCGGCGGCACCGCCGCTGGTGATGAAACCGAACAGGACCATGACGCCGCCGAAGAGGAAGAGCCAGTAGCTCACCATGTTGAGCCGGGGGAACGCCACGTCGGGCGACCCGATCTGCAGCGGCATGATCACGTTGGCGAACCCGGCGAACAGTGGGGTCGCGAACAGCAGCAGCATGGCCCCGCCGTGCATGGTGAACATCTGGTTGTAGCGCTCCAGGCTCACCACCTGCATGCCCGGCTGGATGAGCTCCGCCCGGATGATCATGGCCATGAGCCCGGCGAGCATGAAGAAGACGAATGAGGTGATCATGTACAGGTAACCGATCACCTTGTGGTCGGTGCTGGTCAGCCAGTTCACGACCAGTGAGCCCGGCACTCGGTTGGGCGGCGCCGGCGGTGAGATCGGCGGCTCCTCACGTGACTGCTCGGAGGTCGTCACAGCCCACCCCCCTCGGGAACCGGCTCGTCCACGAACCGGCCCGTCCTCGAACCGGCGCGGCATCCGATCCCCGCCGCCTTCCATCCCGCCATCCCCAGGAAAGGCCGCTCCCACTCGCCCCCTTCCGCCATCTTGCCCGCGCGCTGACCTGGCGATTAATCGCCCTCATCCGGACCTCACCGGTCCGAGTGGGCAACATCGGACGACCCGCCGTGCTTGACCCGGGAGCAGAGAGGGCACTCCGCTGAAATACGGAGCGTCGAAAGGAACCACCTCATGACCCAGCGACAGCGAGTCGTCGTGATCGGAGGAGGGTTCGCGGGCTTCACCGCGGTTCGCACCCTTTCCAGGATCGCGAAGGGCGCGATCGAGATCGTCCTGATCAACCCGACCGACTACTTCCTCTACCTGCCGCTGCTGCCCGAGGTCGCGGCGGGGATCCTCGACCCGCGCAAGGTGGCGATCCCGTTGGCGGGAAACCACCCCGGCGTGCGGCATCTGCTCGCCACCGCGGGCACCGTCGACATCGAGGCGCGCCGCCTGAGGTGCACGGACACCGAGGGCAACCCCCGCGAGCTGAGCTACGACCGCCTGGTGATCGCGGTCGGCAGCGTCAACAAGCTGCTTCCCATACCCGGCGTCGCCGAGCACGCCCACGGTTTCCGCAGCATCGCCGAGGCCCTCTACCTGCGTGACCACCTGATCCGCCAGATCGAGCTCGCCGCCATCTCCGACGACCCCGAGGAGCGCAGGGCCCGGTGCACCTTCGTGGTCGTGGGCGCCGGATACACCGGTACCGAGGTGGCGGCTCAGGGCCAGCTGCTCACCCTCGACACCCGCAGGAGGCTGCCGGAGCTGCGTGACCAGCCGGTGCGCTGGCTCCTTGCCGACGTCGCCCCGCGCATCCTCCCCGAGCTCGACGAGCGCCTGTCGCGGACCGCGCACCGGACGCTGTCGGAGCGGGGCATGGAGATCCGCACCGGTACCAGCGTGGTCGAGGCGACGGCGGACGGTGTCCGGCTCTCCGACGGGGAGTTCGTGGCGACCCGGTCGCTGATCTGGTGCGTCGGCGTGCGCCCCGACCCGATGGTGGAGTCGCTGGGGCTGCCGACCGAGAAGGGGCGGCTGCTCGTCGACGAATACCTGCGGGTGCCGGGACACCCGGAGATCTACGCCTGCGGCGACGCGGCCGCGGTGCCGGACCTCACCCGCCCCGGCGAGTACACCGCGATGACCGCCCAGCACGCCGGCCGCCAGGGCAGACGTGCCGCCCACAACATCGCCGCCTCGTACGGTCGCGGACGGCTCCGGCCGTACCGGCACAACGACCTGGGGTTCGTCGTCGACCTGGGCGGGGCCGCCGCGGCCGCGAATCCGCTGGGCGTACCGCTGTCGGGCATGGTCGCCAAGGCGGTAGCCCGGGGTTACCACCTGCTGGCCGTCCCGCACGGCCGGGCGCGCATCGCCGGGAGCTGGCTGCTGGACCTCGTGCTGCCTCGCCAGACCGTCCAGCTGGGCATGGTCAGCGGCGCGGAGGTCCCGCTCACCTCCACCGTCCCCGAGCACCCACCCGGCGTGAGCGCCCCGGAGCCCGAGCCGGTGAAGCAGGCCTGAGCGGGTGAAGCGTAAAGGACGACGAGATCTTCGACCCTGCCGGCGACGCCTCACCGGGCCCGTCGACTTCGCTGCCGGCGCCCGCGTCCGCGCTGGCTCGATCCTCCCTTCGGGGGGAGTGGTGGCCGGGCGGTTCCGCAGGGGCGTACAGGGAAGGGTCACCCAGATGAACGACGTGTGGGATCTGGCGGTCGTCGGCGGTGGGCCCGCGGGGGCGGCGGCCGCGCTGCGCGCGAGGCAGCTCCGGCCCGACGCGCGGGTGCTCCTGCTCGATCGGGCCGACTTCCCCCGCGACAAGGCCTGTGGTGACGGCATCGCCGCCCACTGCCGTGACGAGCTCGCCCTGCTGGGCATCCCCGACCTCATCGCCGACTACCGGCCGACGCAGCGCCTGGCGGTGGTCTCCCCCGGCGGCGCGCGCGTCTCGGCCACCTCCGCCCGGCCCAACCACGTCGTTCCCCGCCGGGTCTTCGACGCCCGCCTCGTCGACGCCGCCCGTGCTCTCGGTGTCGAGGTCCGCCGCCACCACGTCCGCTCGCTCGCCGTCCTCGACGGCCACATCGTCCTCGACGGCACCCTCACCGCCCGCGCCGCCGTCGCCGCCGACGGGGCCAACTCGACGATGCGGCGCCTCATCGGCGTCTCCCCCGCTCCCGACAGGCACACCGCGATCGCCGTACGCGGCTACGCCGACGTGCCCGCCGACGACGACGTGCAGTCCATCTTCATGCAGCAGGACGGATGGCCCGCGTACGCGTGGTCGTTCCCCATCGGCGACGGCACCGCCAACGTCGGCTTCGGGATGCTCCTGCCCAGGCTGCGCGCCACCGGCCGGCCGGGCCGCGAGGTGCTGCACGGCCGGCTCGCCGAACTGCTGCCCCACCTGAGCGCCCGCGACCTGCGCGCCCACCACCTGCCCCTGTCCCCGGGGCGGCCGAGGCCGGGCTCGGGGCGGGTGCTGCTCGCCGGTGACGCCGCCGGTCTCATCAACCCGCTCACCGGCGAGGGCATCTACTACGCCCTGGTCTCCGGCCGCCTCGCCGGCGAGGCGGCCGTGCGGGCCGCCGCCGACCCGCTGCCCGCCTACCGGCGCGAGCTGAGGAAGGCACTCGGGCGGCACCTGCGCACCACGGACGTGCTCGCCCTCGCCGCCCAGTCGCCCGGCTTCATCGACGCGGCGATCGACACGGCCGCCCGCCGCAAGGAGGTGTTCGACCTGCTGGTCGACGTGGGTCTCGGCGCGGGCACCGTACCGCTCCCGCTGGCGCTGGCCGTGGTCCGCCGCTGGATCGCGAGCGGCGTCCGACGGCGCTGAACACCGCAGGCGCCCGCTCCCCAGACCACCTGAGAAGCACCGAACGGGTCAGGTCGCCTACCTCGCCGACGACGCCGATCCGCGCGTCGTGGTCCTCATCGGTTACGTGAGAATCACCGAACGGCTCAGGTTGCGTGGACTGTCCGGGTCGAGACCACGCGATCGGGACAACTCGACCGCCAGGCGCTGGGCCCGGACGAGGTCGGCCAGCGGGTCGAGTTCCGCGGCCGTGGTCAGGGCCCCGGTGCGGGTCAACTCCTCACGCAGTTCCTTCGGACCGCCGAAGAACCACACCAGGCTGTTCTCGTCGGCGATGCTGATCGGCCCGTGCCGGTACTCCATCGCGGGGTACGCCTCCGACCAGGCCAGGGCCGACTCCCTCAGCTTCAGTGCCGCCTCCTGGGCCAGGCCGTTGGTCCACCCGCTGCCCAGGAAGGTGAACTGCCGCCGGGAGAGCGCCCCCTCGGGGAGCGGCGCGGCGAGCGCGGCCTCGGCCTGCGCGGCCAGGTCAGCGGGAGCCTCCCCGAGGTGCGCGCGGAGCAGGGCGAGCCCGCTGGTGGCGAACCTGGTCTGCACCACGGAGCGCTCGTCGGCGAACTCCAGCGCGATCACCGTCTCCGCCAGGCCGGACACCGGGGTCGCGGGGTCGGCGGTGACGGCGACCGTCGGGATGTCCCCGGCCGCGCCGAGGGCGTGCAGCACCTCCGTGGTGGTCCCGGACCTGGTGATCGCCACCAGCCGGTCGTAGCGGCGCGCGGGCAGCTCGGAGGCGGCGAACGCGTCGGTCTCCCCCTGCCCCGACCGCTCGCGCAGGACCGCGTAGGCCTGTGCCATGTAGAGCGAGGTGCCGCAGCCGATCACGGCGACCCGCTCGCCCGCCTCCGGCAGGCCCGCCGGGCCCGCCGCGCCGAGCTCCAGCGCCCGCCGCCAGCACTCGGGCTGGCTGGCGATCTCCCGCAGGACGTGCTCCATGCGCGCCTCCCCATCGATGCTTGTTCATCTTCGCGACATGCCGTACACGAGCGGGCCCGGCGTACGCGGGCACGTCACGCCGGTGACCGTCGGAGGCGTCGCCGGGCCCGTGTCGCACCGGCCAACCGGAGCACCTTCGCCGACCACTGTGGATCATCGCATGCCGGTGCGGCCCCGGGGAAAGGGAGTGCGCGGAGGAACGGCGGGAGACCGGGACGCGGGATCCCGCCGTTCCTCGCAGGATCATCCGCCGGCGATCACCTTGTCCGAGCCCAGCGCCTCGGCGCGGGTCTTGAGGGTGGTACGGAGCGACGTGGCGTCGGCCTCTACCTTGGCGGTGTCGGCGCCCTCGTTCAGCCGGTAGGACTTCACGATGTCGTCGAGCAGCGTGGCGGCGGCCCCGCCTCCCAGGAGCTTCTGGTACAGGTTCCGGTACTGCTCCTCGTAGACCTTCTTGAAGGCGGGCGTCTTCAGGAACCTGTCCTTCAGCGCGTGGCCCATCCGCGGCCCGCCCATCGGGTTGCCCTGACGGGCGCCGTCCTTCTGACCGGCACCCTCCCGACCGGCACCGTCCTGCGGCTGACCGCTCCGCGTCGGCTGAACCTGCGGTTGCGGCCCCTGGGTCGGCTGAACCTGCGGCTGCCCGCTCCCGGTCGGCTGGGATTGGGACTGCGAGCCCTGGGCCGGCTGAGCCTGGGAGCCCGCCCCCCGCATCGGGCCGCCCCCGCCGAACCCCATGCCGATCGCGTCGTTCGGCCCCGCCTTGGCGTTGCCGTTGAAGGCGAAGTTGAGGTCCCAGGTGATGACGGTGAACTTCTTGCCGTCCAGGTCGTACCACAGGTAGTAGTTACGCCCGGGACCGCTCATGTCATCGAAGTTGACCATCAGGTTCTGCAGGACGAGATAGCGGGCGAAGGACTCCACGTCCACCCGGTCGGCCAGCCCTGCGGCGAACTCCTCGTCGGAGGCTTGCTCCACCCACTTGACCAGGTCGATGACCGGTTGCAGGTCCTTACCTCCCACCTTGTTGACCTGTTTGAAGTCGGTGCCGTAGGCGGTCTGGTCCTCCCCCTTGTAGCTGAAGCCACTTGAGGCGAGCGACTTGTACAGCACGCCGTCGCCGAGCCTCTCCGCGTATCCCTCGTCGAGATACTCCACCAGCAGACGTGGAGACGAGGAACGGCCGTTGACCGTGAACGAGCTGTAGGTGTACCGCTGGGTCGGCTCGCCGGCCGCGCCGACCAGCGAGATCGCCAGTGCCTCGTTCAGCAGGGTCGAGGACTGCCCGGTCGCGGGACGCACGGCCAGCTGCGAGTGCCCCTGGTAGCGGCGCCCCTCCACGAACTCGTCAAAGCTGATCAGCCAGGGCAGGTTCTCGGGTTCCTCCGCCTTGAGCGCGGTCATCGGACCACCCGGACCCCGCCCGGGTCCTGCCCCGCCACCACCCGCACCGCCGTCCGGCGGCTGGAAACCGTCCGGAGGCTGGAAATCCTCCGGCGGCTGGAAGCCTTCGGGGGGCTGAAAACCCTCCCGAGGCTGGAAGTTCCCCGGGCGCCCGCCGCCGGGGGCGCCGCCCCGCCCCCCGGTGCGGGACTTGCCGTTCCAGGTGAGCCCCATCAGCGTGGAGTTGCCCTTCAGCCGGATGCCCACGCTCGGCAGGGTGGTCCCGTCGATGACCAGATCGGCCTCTACGTACTTCTTCTCCCCCTCCTTGAAATACTCCTCCAGCATGTCCCGATAGGCCCCGTCCTTGAACGTGATCTGGACGCTGTGCGAGATCGCGGTGTCGAAGACGTCCTGGGTACCCGCGATGTCCTGGGTGACCGTCCGCGCCGCGCTGACCTGCCCGGTGGTCACGTAGGGCCGGATCGTCCCGGTGCCGAAGCCCGCACCCACCACCAGCAGGAACACGGCGAAGAGGGCGACCACCCTCCAGTGGTGCCGGAGCCTGACCGGAATCCGGTGCCGCAGCCGCGGCCGGTTCTTGGGAATGGTCACGGCGGCCTACAGGTCGGTCTGGTCGTACCCGGTCAGAACCGTAACCGGCTGGCCGCTGTTGCGCTCCCGCAGGGCCGAGATCAGGCTCGCGGGCTCGCCCCCCTTCTTGATCTTGACCGTGTACATCAGCTCGGTCAGCGCGCCACCGCGGATCGACTCCATGCTCACCAGTTCGAACTCGTCGGTGTGCCGGATCAGCACGTCCTGGATCGTGTGGGTGTAATCCTCGTCCGAGGGCACCTGGACCTTGACCACCTGGCGCTGGACGTTCAGGTGGAACCAGTTGAAACGATTCATGATCATGATGACCAGCGAGATCGCCACGGCGGCGACGGCGGCCAGAACGTAGAAGCGGGTGCCCACGGCCATGCCGACGGCCATCACCAGGAAGATGAAGCCGACATCCCGGGTCTCCTTGATCGCGTTTCGGAACCGGACCACGGAGAGTGCGCCGACCAGTGCGAACGCGCGCGCGATGTTGGAACCGACGACCAGCATGATCAGCGAGATGATCATGCCGAGGATGACCAGTGTCTGGACGTAGGACTGACTGTAGGAGACGTTGCGGTGCGTCGCCCGGTACACCCAGCCGATCATCACGCTGAGCACGAACGACAGCGACATCGCGATGGCGATGTCCATCACGCTGAAGGTGCCGGACAGGTCCTGAAAATCAAAGTTCATGGGGGTTACGCCTCCATCAGGCGGAGTGGGGGTCATGGTCGGGGACGTGGAAGATCGACCGAGGGGTCCGGCCGAAGGCCTCCACGCTCTGGCAGTACTTGGAGACCCGCACCACCTGCAGGTTCCGTTTGGCGGTCAGATCGGTGAGCCAGTAGGGAACCCGCTCGTTCGCCTTGACCTCGATGATCGATTTGGTGGGCGGGACGATGAACCGGTTCTGGGCGTCGGCACCGATGTGGAAGTCCCGGTCACGGCCCCGTACGCGCTGGTCGAAGGTGACCCGGAGGCCGACATCGGCGTCCCGGCCCACATAGGCGTGCCGCTGGTAGCCGGTCATCGCGGTGGCCCGCAGATCGAGCCGGCAGACCAGGTCCAGAACCTCCTCGACGAAGGGCCGCTCCGCCTCGGTGTGCTCGACCGGCTCACGCCCGTCGCACAACCGCAGCGCGTCGGCGTACGGCAGGCAGACCCGGCGCTTCTGGGTGACGCGGTTGACCCGCTGCTTGATCTCGACGAACACCGGGGTGTCTGCGGTGACCTTGAAACGGTCGCCGTAGTGCCTGATCCGCAACTTGCGCCGGAACTTCAGGCCCTCGATCTTCTCCCAGTAGAAGCGGAGCCCGCGGGTGTCGTAGTAGACACTCCAGATGCCGTACCCCTCGTCCCCGCTGTGCGCGTCCCGGTCGAGTCGCCGCTCCATCTCGCCCCGGAGCTCGTCCACCAGAGCGGTGTCGACCAGATACTTGATCTCGTAGCGGTTGAACGCGTGCAGCCTGCTCGGCGCACGCAGCGCGCGCCCGGCATCGGACACCCGCCCCTCCCCGCCACCGCCCCCGGGATCTGCGGGGCTGTCTGCGATCGCGGACGACCTGCGGAGTCTGCGCAGCATGTTGCTCCATTCGAGAGAGCGTCGGCGGACATGTCATGGTGCGAACCCGGGAGCGACGTGTCCGAGCCCCCGGCGTGGGACGCCCCGGACGCGCACGTCCCGTGAGCGGCGGTCCTCGTGGCGAGGCCGCCCGGCCGGAGCGCCCGGAACGGCGGCTCACGGACGTCAGGCCCGTCACCGGCGACCAGCGCCTTCACGGCGGCCGAACCGTTCATGACGTCGTTCTACGTGCCCTCGATGAGAGTCGTCTGAGAAGCGGGTCAACTTCCGTTCATTCAGCGGACGAACGGCAGTAACCCACCGTTAAGCACGGACCGCGAACGGGGCCGGGCCTCTCCCCTGACGGATACCCGATTGTCGCGTTTCATCGGAAAATTTCCGCCCATCACCCCAAAAAATTGTGACTCTAATTCACAATATGTTTCACTGTGTTGCAGCGCAGTAGCACCTCTCTACTTCCCCCATACCGAGGAGAGTGCGTTGAGTCAGCCCCCCAGCACCGAGTTCACCGGAAATCCCGATGTCGTCAGGCTGTCGGCGAGCCTGCTCGACCGCCGGGACGGCGACTGCGGAGACTTCGCGGCGGTCAAGGCTCGCCCGAAGCTGTGGCCGCGGGTCTCCGAGAGGCGTAGGTACGCGCCCTGGGAGACCTTTCCGCTCGGCCTGGTGATGGACGTGCTCAACGCTGTCGAGTTCGAGGGCGTCCCGATCGACGAGGCGCTGCCGAGGACCCTCGGAAACGCCCGCGACACCGTGCATCCGGGGGTCGCCAACTGGATCGAGCATGCCTGCCACACCTATCTGGAGGTCTCCGAGAGCCTGGCCGCCACACTCGCCTCCGAGGGGGTGGAGCTCCGGCCCGAGCATCGGCCGCGGATCGTCCAGGGCGGCCGGTCCCCCGCGGAGATGCGATCCCTCACCGTGTGGGGCCGGTGGTACGGCGCACCGGACGGTACGACGGTGGAGTTCCGGCGGATGCGCCTGCGCCGCCCCCTGGGCGGCACGGATATTCCGTCCACCCAGGCGATGGCGTACGTGGCGGCGGTCGGCAAGCAGGTGACGGACCCATCGGAGTTGCATCGCGCCATCCCCGTCCCGGTACGGCCCGTTCCCGTCCCCCGGCGAGTGCGGGTGGTCGAGGTCGGGTTGACCACCGGCACGGACCGGGTCCTTGTCGACACGACGGACCTGGAGGAGATCCGCGGCGCCTACACCTCGAACGTCAGACCCGCGACGGCCCGGCTGCTGGCCGGTGGCGACCGGACCCCGGGGCGGGACTGTGCCGAGTGCAAGGCACGGGCCTCCTGCGGGGACCTCGCGCACGCGCCAGGCCTGCTCGGCCTCGACGACCGGGGCACGCACCGGCGGACATGGTCGATCACGACATCCCGGTACTACCAGGTCTGCCCGGCACAGGCTCACCTGCGAGAGCTCCGGCTGCCCGGCGACTGGGAGACGAGCCCGGCGGCCGAGCGCGGCCAGCACGTGCACGCGTGGCTTGAGGCCGCACACGGCCGGGGAAGGGCCTGCGTTCCCGCGGACCTGCCGGAGGTGGACGCCGATGACTGCGGCCTCGCCGACGAGTTGATGGAGCGCCAGGAGTACCACCGGGCCCGGCCGTACCTGCTCCGGCATCTGGCGGTATGCCCGCTGCGCGGCCCGGACGAGGTCACCGAGGTCAGACCCGAGCCGAAGATCGCCGCGTACGACGCGCGGGCCGATGTGATGGTGCTCGCCCACCCGGATCTCCTCCGCCGGGTGGGCGGACGCCTCGTCTACCGCGAGCAGAAGACGTCGGCCGTACCGCGCGGCATCACCGCGGGAAACGCGCTGGAGATGGTCCCCCAGCTCGCCCTGGCGGTCCGCCTGATCGCCGCCGGCGTCTTCGGGGACACCGACGGGCTGGTCGAGTTGGAGCAGCTCACCCCGGACTCCGCCGAGGTGCTCACCTTCGACGCGACCGACCCGGCGACCGTCTCGACCGCTCAGGCGGTCATCCTTGACCGGATCCGGCCCTGGCATCGCGATGTCGCCTTCCGTGCCACCCCGGGAGCCTGGTGCCGGTTCTGCCCGGTTTCCCGCTGGTGCCCGAGTGCCTCCGACACCCCCGCACACGTCACGGACGGGCTCGCCTTCGACCCCCGCACCGGGGAGATCCTGGCAAGCCCCGGCCGGTTGGACAGTCGCGTCGAGGCGATCGCGGCCACCCTCGCCGACCCCGAACCCGACGACGAACCTCCGTTCTGAGCCGCTGGAGAGCAACGCCAGGAGGCCCCTGGGGCGTGTCCTGTGGATCTCCCTGTCGCGGGGAGATCCACAGGACACGCCCCAGCGAGCGAGCAGGTCGATCACGCCCGTGGTGCCCTCATCGCCGTGGCCGTCAGCGAGGCGGCACTCCATCAGGGCCATGGCGACCGCGTGGAGGCCGGGGGCGTACGTCTGCGGAATCGACGAGGCGATACGGGATTACGAGCCGTAGTGGCTCCCCACGCCGGCGGTCCCGCCGCACACCCCGTCCCCGGGCGTCACCGGTCGTCGAGTCGTTTCCTGGCCTGTGCCTCCCGCATGGCGTCCTCGATGCCGGCCTCCCGGGAGGCGTCGGCCATGCCCCGCCGTACCACGAGATCCTGACGGTGCGCGTCCAGGTCGTCGCGGTTGCGGCGGCGCCGCTTGGTCCGGCGCAGTTGGGTGTCGTGCGCGTCCGCCCGGTCGGACAGCAGCACCGCCAGCCGGAGGTCGTACATGGTCGGGCGGCTGAGCAGCTTGGTCAGCACCGGTGAGCAGTCGATCAGCAGGAACAGCAGGGTCAGGAAGATGTGCCCGAGCAGCACCGCCGGCTTCTCCGCCGAGAGTACGTTCAGCGTCTCGATCTTCTTCAGTAGGTCCGGCCTGGACGGACGGTTGCGCTGCTGCCGGGCGACCTCCTTCTCGGCCGCGGCGACCACGGCGGCGTCGTAGTCCTTGCCGGAGTCACGCGCGGTGTCGGTGAGCCGCCCGATCTCCTCGTTCAGCGCGGCGCGCCTGGCGTACATCTGCTGGATGCCGCTGCTCCGCTCGTAGTCTTCGGCCTCCCGGGTCAGCCGCGCGCATCGCGGTCCCTCCCCTACCAGGCCGGAGAACCCGCTCTCCGAGCCGCCCGCGCCCGCGCACTCCAGCCTGGCCAGCCGCTGTTTTCCGGTCCAGATGCCCTCGGTCCGCTTGATCGTGGTCTCCAGGCGGCCCAGCTCGCGCTGCTTGGTCGTCAGTGAGCCGGTGTCGTTCGGGGCGGCGACGGGCAGCCGGTAGTTCTCGCAGGCGATCGAGACGGTTCCGGGGGCCCCGGCGGGCGAATGGCAGGACAGGTACGCGCTGAGCAGGTCCTTGTCCGCCTTCTGCTGGTCCTCCCCGATCCGCTGGACGATGGTGGGCTCGAACACCCTGATGGTCAGCGGCTCCGCGATGATCACACCGACCACGGCCGAGATGAGGAGACGGGGGAGCAGCAGCCGCCTGCGGCCCCGCCCGGTCACCCCGTTGAGGCTGATGACCAGCCAGGAGTCGAGGATGCCGATGAGCACGCCCCACACCAGGGCCAGGCTGGCGATCACCGGCCAGGGGGCGTCGAAGACGTCGAAGACGGCGTATCCCATCGACACGGCCGCCATCGCCGCGGTGGCCACGACGAGCGCGCCCTGCCGGGTGTACTTGGGCCGCTCCTCCGGAACCCTGTCCATGAGGTCCTCGTCCACCCCGACCACCGCGCGCAGGATCCTGCCCGCGCCCCTGCCGCGACCGCGGCCGGGGCCGGACGGCGGGATGTCGATCGGGCCCGTGACGGGATCGGCCGTGTCAATCGCCAAAGTCGTCCACCGCCAGTCCCTCGTGGTCCTCCGGCTCCGGCCGCCGGGGCCGGTCCCGCGGCACCTCCGCGTCACCGGCGCCGGTCTCTGTCCCGCCCCGCTGCAGCGCGGCCCGCTCCCCGGTCCCGTCCGGGGCGCGGCCGATCGGCCGGCGGTTGGCGGTGATGTCGCTCATCAGCTGCTTCATGAACTGGTCGAGCGGCATGTCGCTCCCATGGCCCTGCTGGGTCAGCAGGCGCAGCACCTCCAGCTGCGCCTCGGCCTCGCGGTCCTCCAACTCGACCTTCCGGTGCCACTCCCGGTCCGCCCGCTCCAACCGCCACGCCCGTTCCCGGGTCTGCTGCTCCCGGTCGGCCAGCTCCCTCGTCTCCTGGGCCGCCTGCTGCGCCCTGAACCTCTCCGCGCTCTCCTCGTGCCGCCGCCGCCGCTCGCCGTCGGACCTGGCGAGCTGCTCGGACGCGGTCAGCTCGCCTTGTACGCGGGCCATCGCCTCCAGCTTCTCCGGGCCGTCCAGTCCCCTGCTCAGCGCCTCCACCTCCTCCAGGTCGAATGCACGCTGGCGGCGGTCGCGCAGCCTGCGCTGCGCGTCGTCCTCGTGCTGCCGCTCCCAGGTGAAGCGCTCCTCATCGACCTGCCGTTCCCGGCCGGCGCGCGTCCTGTCGTCCTCCAGCTCACGCTTGAGGGGTTCCAGGCGTCGCGTGTTCTCCAGCCGGGCCTCCTCCAGTTCGAGCTCCAGGCGCTCGATGTACTGGCGGTCCCTGATCCGCTCCTCCTCGGCCCGCAGCACCTGCTCCCGCTCCTTGCGCGCCTTCTCCTCCTGCCGCCGCTCCTCGCGGAGCTCGTCGGGCGTCAGCAGTTCGAGGCCGCTCAGTTCGAGGTACATGCCGGGCACCACCAGCGGCCTGATCCGGCAGTAGTCGGAGAGCGCGGCCAGCGCGTCGTCCTTGGCCGCCACGGCCCGCGTCACCTCGAAGGCCGCGCCCGCCCGCTGGAGCGTCTGGCATCCGGCGATGTACACCTCCAGCCGTCTCCGCATGTCCTCCGGGCCCGCCTCGACCACGCGCACCGGGTCTCTGACGGTGCACAGGAAGGCGGCCCTGACCGTGAACTCGTCCACCCCGTCGGAGGGGATGCGCAGCTCCGCGGTCACCGGCCGGTCCTGCGTGGTGTCCACGACGCAGTAGCTGGTGGCGTTGTCGAGGTCCTCCTGCCCGCGCCGCCCGCCGTCGTCGGCCCTGACCAGCCGGTCGCCGACCCGCAGGACCACCACCTCGCGGGGCAGGGGGCTCGGGACCGCGTTCGGCTCGCGCCGGTCGCCGCGGCGCAGGAACCTCCGCCGCCTGGTGACCGGTTCGAGCCGGTCCTGGCTGATTATCGGATATGTGACTGTCATCGACGCTCCGGGAGGGCAACAGGCGCCGGTGGCCTGAAGACGTTGAGCAGGATGGAGAGCAGGAGGCGGCCGGTGTCCCCACCGGCCCTTCTGCGGATCACGTAACGCTCGAACCCGGCGCGGAACGGCTCGCGCTCGTGCTCCGGCAGCGCCTCGTGCAACGCGTCGCCGATCATCCTGAGATGCTCCTCGGGCGTACGGCCGGCCGTGCCGACGGCGCACAGCAGGTCGTAGAGGACGCCGAACGCGGCGGAGCGCACGGGCCGGTGGCACAGCGCCACGGCCCACAGGGCCGCCATGTCCGGCAGGTCCTCGGCACGTGCCAGCAGGTGACGGGCCGCGGCGGGGTGGTCGCCGCTCACCCCGAACACCGCCATGACCAGGAGCAGCGTCTTCAGGATGCGCTCCCGCCGGTCGGCCGTCTGCCTGTGCGCGAGCCGTCTGCCGAGGTCGGCGAGGATCGCTCTGGCGTCGGCCGGAGCGACCTCCACGAGCAGGGCGTACAGCTGCGCGAGGGCCACCTGGGCCTCCCCCGGCTCGGGTTCCGTCGTGACGAGGTGCCACAGCCACTTCGTCGCGTCGGCCGGGTAGCGGACGCCCATCTCACCGGCGAAGGCCAGGCAGGCCGCCTGCCTGCGTGCCGGGTTGTTGCTGCGCGCCCACCGGATGGCCGTCCGCACCGCCATCGCGGCGATGGGGTCGTGGGCGCTCATCCACCACACCACCTTCGGCGCGGTCACCCAGGCCCGCGCCCCGTAGGCGCCTTCCGACCAGGGTTGCAGGAATCTCTCGCGAACCGTGTCGAAATGTCCGTAACTCGCGAGGATCGCCAGCCCCCGGGCGATCTGCATGCGGGTCTCGACGTCGGCGATCTGGACGGTCTCGTGCAACCAGGCGAAGACCGGCTCCCAGAAGCGCTCGCCGAACTGCAGGCTCAGCTCGGCCCCGACCCGCTCGTGCACGGCGGGCGACCTGAACACCAGGCATCGCCGCGGCGGACCCGGCACGTCCAGGTCCATGTCGGTGATCCGCTCCTCGACCTTGATGATGGAACGCGCGTCGCGGCGGGGCCGCCGCCCGTCCAGCAGCCGCCGCGCGGGACGCGGCGCCCCCTGGTCACCGGCCCCCTCCTGCTCGGGAGCGGGGACACCGGCGGTGAGCCTGGCCAGATGCGCCTCGAAGCGCTGCTCCGGCATGCCTTCGAGGAACAGCAGGGCGGCGGCCTCCAGCACCTCCTCGTCGGTGCGGCGCTCGTCGTCGAGCCAGCTTTCGATCTGCTCGGCCGCCCCCATGCCGGTACGGCCGAGCGCGTCCTCCAGTCCGGAGCCGGCGACGAGGTGCTCGGCGAGCCGGACCACGTCGCTCAGCGGCGTCGTCTCCCCTAGCCGTTCGGCCGCCGGCTCGGCCAGCTCGGCGGGCACTCCGTGCGCGGTGAGGACCGCCACCGTCCCCGGACGCTCCCAGCGGAAGTGCGGCACGGCCGCGGACCGGGGGTCTCCCAAGGCGGCCCGGCTGGTGATCACCAGCCAGGCTCCGGCCTCCTGGACGCGCAGGGCGAGTCTGCCGAGCACGAAGTCCGCCGCCTCGGTCTGAAGGTCACCGGCGGACAGTCCGCACAGCAGATAGCCGTTGCCCTCCCGGTAGACCTGGTCGGCGGCGAGCTTGTCCAGCGTCTCGGCGGGTGAGAGCGCCACCAGGGAGCGGGGGGCGGCGGCGTGCAGCATGTTGATCGCCGCGGTGCGGCGGCCGGTGCCGCCCTCGCCGTACAGCACGACCACGCGGTGGGCGCGCAGGCCGGCCAGCGCCCGGGTGTGGAGGGCGGGAACGGCGTAGCGCCCCAACGCGGAGGCGATCTCCACGGCGGGGACGGGGCCGGTCATCCGGCGGCTTGCGGCCTTGGCGACGGGCTCGCCTCCGGCGTTCGCGACGCCGAGCGTCGAGCCGCCGGTGAGGAGCACCGGCCCGAAGAAGCGGTTGAAGACCTGCTGGTCCTGGCGGAGCCCCTGCTGGTCCTGCCCGTACTCCCGCCGGGCCTCCCCCGCCCCCTCGGGGGTTTCGTCCGAGCTCTTCGCGGTGGCCGGCGCCGGCCCGTCGACGGCGGTCAAGGCCGCCTCGGGCCGTTACTGATGCCGATCGTGCCCCCTCGCACGACGACTTTGTCGTTGAACACGTTGGAGACGGCCTGCTCGGCATGGAACTCCTGGATCAGGCGGGCGGCCGAGGCGTCCGCCGCGAGTTCGAGAAGGGTCCGGTAGAGCTCCTCCCTGTTCTCCGGCTCCTCGTTCTGGCCCCTGCCGGAGCGGTGGGCGCGGATGCGGTTCCAGAGGGCGAACAACCCCCTGGCGGCGCTCTCCGTACCCATCGCGCCGGCTCGTTCGAGGCCACCGGTGGACACCGCGCTCCACAGGGTGTCGGCGACCTCGGGCAGGTTGGCAGCGCTCATGTCGATCCTTGCGGTGGTCAGCGGTTGTTGGAGATTCCGATGACGGAGCCGTCGGCTTGGACGGTCTCCCAGAACTGGTTGACGACGACCTGCCGCGGGGCGGCGCCCCTCGGGTCGGCGGGTCCGGCGTCGGCCGGGCCCTCGACCGCCGCTCGGGGGACGTGGATCCACGCCGACTGCTCGAACTCCTTGTGCCTGACCATCACCTGCCGGAAGTCGTCCCCCGCGTAGGTGGTCAGGCCGTACTCGACGGTGTCCTCGTAGACGCGCTGGGAGACCATGAGCGCCAGGTTGGCGTCGGGCGTCGCCTGGAGGGCCTCGTGCAGCACGGCCGAATCCAGCATGCGGCTGACCTCCACGACGGCCTTGCCCGCTATGCCGTTGGCAGCGGGGCTGGTCATTCCGAAATGGACGGCGACCCGGAGTCGAAGTCTGAGCGAGGGATCCGTCCCCTCGTTGTGGCGTCCCAGAAGAACGTTGAGATGGCGCACGAAATCGTCCACCACCTGCGGCTCGGAGCCGTCGTCGGGGATGACGGCGAGCTCGCCGTCGCCCGACGGCTGTCTGAGCCAGGTGTCCCTGTCGAGGCGCGCGCATGCCGCGGCCTCGCTCACGAGCTGCAGGAAAGCGCCCTGTACGGCGAACTGGCGAGAGGAGTCCCCCTTGCCGTAGCCTGCGACGTCGGCGCCCAGAAGCAGTCCCCGTCTGTTCAATCTGTTCATTGCGAATGATCCTCCGTCAAGCGGCAGAGGCGCGAAGTGGGGACAGTTTGCCATGGCTAAGATCCCCAGATGCCTGATTCGTACGGCATTCACGAGAGATATCGCAGCGAATTTCCCGACAAAATCTCCCATTCTCCTCATTCGCCATGAAAGCCGCGGAGAAGCAGCGGGTCGAAGACGATGATCTGCCGGTAGCCGACGCTCACGAGCCCTCTGCCCTTCAACGTCCGCAGAGCCTTGCCGACCGCGTCCTCACGCGCCCCGATGAGCTGCCCCAGCTCGTAGTGGGTCAGACCGATGCCGAGGTCGTGGCCGCCCCCTGGGCGTCGCTGACCGTGCCGCTCCACGAGCTGGGCCAGGACATGGGCGAGGCGGGCCGTCACGCCGTGCTGGGCGATCTCCAGCCGGTGGTGGTTGGCGGAGGACAGCCGGTCAGCGATCATCCGCGTGACAGCGGACCACGCGACCGGGTTGCGGTCGAGGAAGGCCCGGAACACCTCACCGGGGATGGCCCGCGTCAACGTGGGCGAGCAGGCCACCACGGTGGCCGAGCGCGGCCGGTTCGACAGCGGCGCGAGCTCGCCGACCAGGTCACCGCTCACCCTGATGCCGAGAAGGGTCTCCCCGCCGTCGGGCAGCGCGGCGACCACCTTGACGCACGCGGGACGCGAGACACGGGTGGACTGGAGAAGGTGGACGACATGGTCGCGGTCGTCACCCTGCCGGATCAGGATCTCGCCGACCGCGTACCGCCTGACGCCGCCGAGCGCCAGCAGGTCCGTGACGACGTTCGGAGGGAGCCGGTCCAAGAGCGTGTTCGCGGGCCAGGCCCCGCGCGATGACTGTACGGACACGGACACCGAGTCTCGCACGCGAGGACCGCCCCGGACCGCGTCCGCGGAGGCGGCCCATGGGTTCCGTCGCGCCCACGGCCGCGCCCGCCGGGTCGGCTCCCGTGTGTTCAAGCGCGGCCCGCAGGTGAGGTCGTCCCTCCGAGCGCGGAACGACACCGGCACCGCCTGGCGACAGGATGCCGAGCCCCGATCATCGGCTCCCACCGCTCGCGCTCGCGGATTTTCAGACCGAACCGTCCCCGCCCGAGGGGCGAGCCGTTTACCTCAAGGGGTGACCTCAGGTCAAGTGTCCGGAGAACCGGGGGAAGCTCAGCTGACTAACGCCGGGCGCCATCTGCCGAACGGCATCTGGTCCACCTCCCGGCCGGGAGGCTTGACGCATGAAATCCTTCACTCTGGAGTCGCAACGCGGTGCGAGTGTCAGCCACAGCGCGGGCCTGCCGTACATCTGCAACCCGGCCACAGGTGCCGTTAGGCACATTCACCGGCAGCCGCCGGTTGCTCCGTACGCTCCTCGTACGTGATCATGGGCATCCGGCTGCCATCGATGGCACACCCCGGAACGCAAAACGACCTGCGTTTCCGCAGGTCGCTGCCGGATTTCCCCTGGTAGATCGCTGGTGCCCCCGAGGGGATTCTCGAGGTCACTCCGCCGCGGGGTCGTGGCGACGGAGGATGTGGCCGCGCCCGGGGATGTGGTGTCCCGCGAACTCACCGTGCCGCCATCGCCGTCGAGCTCCTCCGCAACGACGATCCCTTGGGCGTCCTTACCGTGAGATGGGACGAACGGCGAGGCGGACTCCCAGGTGGGTATGCATGCCGAGCAGCCACGCCGCGCTGACGTACACCGAGACGGTCGAGCCGCCGAAGATCTGGGCCACCATGGTCACCGGGAACCACATGCCCGCCAGCAGCGGCAGCCACCGCAGCGCTCCCTGGTAGCGGCCCTTGACCGCGAGGACGATGCCCAGGACCAGCATGCCGAGCTGACTGAACGGCCAGCAGGCGTCCAGGATCATCAGCGGCAGCGGGAAATCGTCGTGGGTGGCGTAGCCGAAGGACAGCGCGTTGAGCAGGAACGCGCCGGGGAGCAGCACAAGCAGGCCGGCCGGGATGATCCGGGCCCACCCGTCACCGGCGCCGCGGGTGGCCAGCACCGTCCAGACGAAGGCGAACAGGCCCACGACGAACAGCATCCCGGTGATGGTGTCGAGGGTCTGGATGCCTTCCTCGATCTTGTCCCCGACGATGACGATGCCGGCCGCCCAGGCGGCGGCCCCGACGGCCAGGAGCAGTCCGGCGATCCGGATCCACACCGGGTCCGCGGTGCGTTGGATCGCGACGGGCTCGTTGGGATTGACGTTGCTGGGCACGATGCGACTGGACATTGTGGTGTTCCTCCGTTGCTTGTCGGTGGCAACACGATCTCGGCCGTGCGTCCCGGGCGCCCAGGGAGCGCGGCCACGCGCGCGGTCCCGAGTTGGCCCGGCGTGACCGGGCCAGGCGTCCCGGGGCGGCGGGGACACCGCTCCCAGGCACGCGGACGGGCTGCGTGACACCGTGAGCGACCGTGTCCTCGGAGAGACGCGGCGGTGCGCGGCTCCACGAGATGGTCAAGCAGGCCGGCTGGCACCAACGTCAAGCTAGGCGACCTGTCCGAGTGGGGCGCCTGCCAGACGGGCCTGGTCCCGACCGAGGAGTAGCTCCACAGCTCTCGCTGTACGGCTCGCGCTCAACTCTGAGCGCGAGCCGTATGCTGCCGACATCGCTTGCGTTTATTTCGTTTGTTGCGGATACTGCGAGAAGGAGGTACGGCGATGACAGATGTGCAGGCCAAGCGAGTACAGCCCGGAAGCATCGATGCTGAGATGGCTGGCCGTGCCGTGCGCCGCATCAAGGACTACCTCATGCGATCTCACGAGCAGCCAGTCATCCGTGTCGTCGGCGAACATGATGCAGAGGACCCGCTGATCTTGCCTCGGGAAGCCGTAAGTCTGCTCGCCTTCATTCTCGCCCAGGCGGCCGAAGGGAGGGGAGTGACAGTCATCCCCTCTCACGCCGAGCTGACGACACAGCAGGCGGCGGACATGCTGAACGTCTCGCGTCCCTACCTGATCAAGCTACTGGAGGAGGGAGAGATCCCCTTCCGCCTGGTTGGTAAGCACAGGCGCGTCACATACGAGGACCTTCAGGAGTACAAGCGCCGCGATGACGCCAGGCGTCGTACGGCTGCCGATCAACTTGCCGCGCTAGGCCAGGAGCTAGGCATCTGAGCATGAGCTTTGTGGTGGTCTATGACGCGAATGTGTTCTATGGCAACACGCTTCGCGACCTGCTCATCCGCCTGGTCATGACGGGACGGCTCCAGGCCAAGTGGACCAGCAGGATTCTCGACGAAATGCAGCGTAACCTTGCCGCCAATCGTCCAGACATTCCAGAGGAGAAGCTGGGCAAGCTTCGCCTGCTCATGAACTCCGCAGTCCGAGACTGCCTGGTCGAGGGGTACGAACCCCTTGTCGAAGGGCTGAAGCTACCCGACCCGGATGACCGGCATGTGCTTGCTGCGGCGATCAAAGTAGGAGCACAGGTCATCGTCACGTCAAATCTCAGGGACTTTCCTTCGGAACACTTGGCGCCCTGGGAGATCGAGGCCAAGTCTCCCGATGACTTCGTGCTGGACCAGATCGAGCTCGATGGACGAGTGATCTGGGCCTGTGTTCAGCAGATCGCGGACTCGCGGGTGAACCCGCCGGAGGCCGTAGACGATGTGCTCGACGCTTTGGAGAAAGCAGGTCTGGTCGAGTCGGTCGCCGCCCTCCGAGCTGGTTAGCGGGTCGTCGAGGCTGAGGTGACAGTGAGAATGATTTGCTGCCTGAAGCGAACCGCTACCACCAGCAAGACCTGTTCAGGTGCCGAACGGCTACTGCGGTGTCGGCGGACCGGCGACGCGATGACCATGCGAAATGAACGGAGGGTGGCTCGGCCGCCCCCACCGCGCCATACGATGCGATCCGGTCGGCCGGCCCCTGTGGGGCCGGCGTCGACCAACGCTCACTCACCCGTGCGCGGGCGCCGCCCGTACGAGGCCGAGAGCACGCCGGTCACCGGCCGAGGCCGGCCTCGCGGGCCTGGATGATGGCCTGGGCGCGGTCGGCGACCTGAAGCTTGGCGAAAACGCTGGACACGTTGTTACGTACCGTCTTGGGCGCCAGCGACAGCCGCTCGGCGATCATCCGGTTGGACAGGCCGGCCGCGATCAGGTCGAGTATCTCCCGTTCCCGAACGGTGAGCTGGGGGAACGGCCCCTCCCGGACCGGACGGGCTACGGCCAGCCGGGCGAAGTAGCGCGTCACCCGCCCCGCGAGTGCCGGCCCGAAGATCACCTCCCCGCTGGCCACCGCCATGATGGCGCGCAGGATCTCCGTCTGCTCAGCCCCCTTGAGCAGGTAGCCGCGAGCGCCGGCGAGCATGGCGGCGAAGACGCTCTCGTCATCCTCGTGCATCGTGAGCACCAGCACGTGCGTGTCCGGGCAGGTGGCGACGATCCGCTCGGTGGCCTGCACACCGTCCATCCTGGGCATCCTCAGGTCCATCACCACAACCTGAGGGCGCAGCCGGACGGCCTCGGCGACGGCCTCCTCCCCGTCCGCGGCGATCCCCACCACCTCGGCCTGGTCAGTCGAGGCGAGCATCATGCGCAGACCGTCCCGGTACACGGGATGATCGTCGGCGATCAGCACCCGCGGCGTCACGAGGGGGTCACGGTCCCGACGGGCAGGACGGCATGGACCTGGGTTCCGCCACCGCGGCCGACCCCGACCGCGCACTGGCCGCCCAGTTCCTCCGCGCGCTCACGCATGCCGACCAAACCCACCCCGACCACGGCGCCCGGAAGGACCCCGCGCCCATCGTCGGTCACCTCGACCTCCAGCTCGTTCCCCGCCACGGCGACACGCACGTGGCAGGTGTCCGCGCCCGCGTGCCGGGTGACGTTGGTCAGCGCCTCGCAGACGATCCGGTACGCCGCCACCTCGCTCGCGGCGGACAATCCCGTCAGGTCCCCCTCCACCTCCACCCGCACGGCGAGCCCATCGCCACGGAACCGGGCGGCCTCCTGCCGCAGCGCCCCGGCCAGGCCGAACTGATCCAGAGCCGGCGGCCGCAGATCGTGCACGAGCCGCCGCACGTCCCCCAACATCGTGGCAAGATCCTTCCTCACCTGGTCCAGCGCCTCCCGGGCGGTGCCGGGATCCCGGGTCAGCAGGTTGTGCGCCGCCTCCACCTTCAGCGCGGCGGCGGCCAGCGTGGGCCCCAGCCCGTCGTGCAGGTCCCGGCGCAGCCTGCGCCGCTCCTCGGCCACGCCGGTGACCAGACGCTCGCGGCTGTGCTGCAGTTCCTCGGTCAGCGCGGTCGCCCGCACAGCCGCGGCGGCCTGCCGCACCACGTCGGCCAGCAGCCGCTGGTCGGATTCGTCCGGCCGCGCACCCGCGCGCGGCACCAGGACAAGCCGCCCGATCGGCGCGTCGCGGTAGGCGAACGGCAGCACCACGACGGCCTCGCCGGGGGTGCCGTGCTCCACCACGACGGTCTTCCCGTCCGCCCGGTCCAGTTCGACCCGCACGTACGGCGAGCGGAACACCCCCGACACCGCTTTCGCCACCTGCAGCAACAGCTCCTCCGGCCGCACGGACTCCTCAAGCCGCCGGGCGAGGGCCGAGACCACCTCGTACGGCTCCGTCCGCCCCATCAGCCCCCGGTTCACCCACCGCCGGACCCGCTCCCGCAGCGGTGCGTAGACCACCCCGACCAGGACCGCCGCCAGGACCGCCGCCACCGGCTCGTCGATGATCGCCCCCAGGCTCACGAAGACCGGCACGTCGATCGCCACGACGGCGACCGCGAGCCCGCCGTACAGGAGGGTCCAGCCGAGCACCGGATCAATGTCATAAAGCCGGTACCGACTCACCGCCACCACGACCGCCGCTGCGACCGCCACCAGGGCGACGACGAACGACAGGTCCTGCGGCAGCCCGTCCAGCACGGCGGAGGCCAGGATCAGTGCCGCGTTCAGCAGCGCCGCCATCAGCATCCAGCGAAGCTGCGCCCGCCGAACACCCGCCGAGCCCCGGAACCGCCAGGCGAAGGCCAGCACCGACACCAGCAGGCTCACCACCAGCAGCGCCGGCACCGCCGCCAGCGCCGAGTGCCACACCGCATCCGGGAGTGGCGGGAACGGCAGGTCGAGTCCCGGCCAATTCATGCCCGGCGATTCGATCCGCCACGGGACGGCGAGGAACACCGCGACCGCCAGGCCCGTCGCCCCCAGCGACAGCCACGCGGCCCATCGCCACCGCGGTGATGGCAGCCGCCCATCAGGAAAGAACAGCAGCACCAGCAGCGGGAGCAGGTTCAGCAGCGGCCCCAGCCGCGCCCCGGCGTAGACCGCGGCCGGGGTCAGCGGCAGCGCACCACCGTGGCGGGTCAGCGACAGCACCGCGTACGCGGCGGCCAGGCCGTTCACCGCGGCGACGACGCCTCCGGCGATGAGCAGCCAGGTCATGAGGTGGCGGGGCAGGCGCACCGCCAGCACGATCCCGGCGATCGCGAGGGCCACGCCGGGCACCGTCGAGGACCACACCGCCCAGTCCAGTGGCTCGGGCCGCGTCACCGCCCCGGTCGCCATGTCAAGCCAGGTGGCGACCCCGCATGCCACGACGCAGAGCGCGACGAGAGCCGACGCCCCAACCGCCAGGCGCCGATCCACGGCAGAGACACCGCCGGGGGCGGGCCCCGGCGGGGCCGGGACGCGACCGGCGGGAAAGGAGTCGGACACGTCGCTCAGAGTGCCACACGGCGTGCCCCGCCTACCCGGGAGTGGTGTCCCGTCCCGTCCGGGACACACCCTGGCCTGGAGCGGGCATAGCCGGGGCTTGCCGGCCTCGGAGCCTTGGGACACGCCGACAGGCCGGGCTTCGCATCCCACCCACCGTGGACCAGAGCTCCTGATCGTTCGCCGGGGACGGCAGGAGCCGGTGGCCCGCAGGCAGTCCGTCCCCACCGCCCGGAACCACACCGCCTGCCAGCAGTCCGAGCGTGTCTCGGTAACGCTACTGGGGTGTTGTCAGCGAGGCGCTTCGGAAGGATGCAACGCGCATACCAGTTGTCAGGGATTCCCTGACGAGCTAAATTGTCAGGGAATCCCTGACACCTTAGGAGTGCGCTGTGACACCGCCCGACACCCCGGCCGAACTCGCTCGGTGTTCCTTCTGCGGCAAGCCGGACACCAAGGTCGACAGGCTGGTCGCCGGCCCTGGAGTGCATATCTGCAACGAGTGCGTGGCGCTCGCCGCGTCGATCATCGACGGGAGCCTCGGCAATCCCCCGGGACCGCGCGTGCCCGTCTGGGAGTCGTTGACGGACGGGGAGATGCTGAGCCACATTCCGCGCGTCGCCGCGCACATCGACCAGGCCGAGGCCGACCTGCGCTCGTGGGTGCAGGAACTGCGCCGACGCGGCGTCACCTGGATCAAGATCGGCGAAGCTCTCGGCATCACCCGCCAGTCCGCATGGGAGCGGTTCTCCGGCGAGAAGTGACACGACCCTGGGCAATCCACCCGCATCTCGTGGTCTTCTATGCGAGATGATCCCGCTATGCGTGGCGGGGGTGGGCTGTTCGAGGCGGGGCCGGTCGAGACGAAGCGGCCAGGTGCTTCGTATTCACGGTAAGCGCGAAACCGAATCTCCCGCACTCGTCGTTCCCTCAAGGTCGAGCACTTCGCATCGTGCCATGCGCGTGTGGCCCTTACCGTCCTCGCCGATCCGCCCGATCGGCACAAGCTGTCAAGTTCCTTGCGGACGGGCCCGGTCACCACCCGGACGAACGCCCTGGGAGTGTCGCCTCGACAGGCGATTCAACGTTCACTAGAAAGGATCAAAGCCAGGACCTGGGAGAATTCCAGGGAATTCAGATGGCCTTCCACACATACGGGTCGATCGGCTGTGGAATCGGGGCTCGGATGAACCCACTCACTACGAGCTGGCCCCGGTACGTCTCCTTCATACCGGCCGCCATGATCGTCGTCGGCACCGTCCTCAACGTGCTGTCCCCGCGCTACTACTGGGGCGACTACCTGCTGGGCGCCGCGGTCGTGACAGCAGGGGCGCTGCTCTCGCTCCGGCACACCTTCGCGGTCGCAGCGGCCATCGTCCTGATCCAGCTGGCGTTGTTGATCAAGGATGGTTACTTCGGTCATGTCGTCGGCACGCTCTCATTGATCAGCGCGGTGTTCACCGCGCTCGTCGGCCTCGGGGTGAACCGCGTGGTCACCAGCCACAGCCGCCGGCTGGAAGTGGTGCGTTCCGTCGCCGAGGCCGCCCAGCGTGCCGTGCTGCCCGCCCCGCCGGCGCGTATCGGCCCGCTGGCCGTCGCCGCGCTCTACAAGGCCGCGCAGATCGAGGCACTGATCGGCGGAGACGCCTACGCCGTGCAGGAGACCCCGTACGGCACCAGGCTGCTGATCGCAGACGTGCGAGGCAAGGGCCTGGGCGCGGTCGGCACGGTGGCCGTACTGCTGGGCGCATTCCGGGAGGCGGCGGACCAGGCGGCCGACCTCGTACTGCTGGCCGAGCGTATGGAGCGCGCGCTGGTCAAAGAGGCCGCGTCCCGCGAGGAGAGCATCCGCATGGAGGGGTTCGTCACAGCGGTGCTCGGCGAGATCACACCGGACGCGGACAGTGTGCGGCTGCTGAACTGCGGCCACCCCCCGCCGTACCTTCTTGAGGGTGACACGGTGTCCTCGCTGGATCCCGGCGAGCCGAGTCTTCCCCTGGGCATGAGCGGCCTGGGCGTGCTGCGGGCAGAGCCGGAAAGCCGGCCGTTCCCGACCGGGAGCACGCTCCTGCTGGTCACCGATGGAGTGACGGAGGCCCGGGGGCCTTACGGCACTTTCTACGACCCGGTGAGCGGGCTCGCCGGCCGGGGTTCGTTCCGGCGGCCAGGGGAGGTGGTCGAGGCCCTGGTACGCGATGTCGAGCGCTGGACCGGCGGCTCGCACGATGACGACATGGCGATTCTGGCGATCACCCGGTACACCGGCGGGCTACGTTGAGCCATCCGGACACCACCGACGATCCCCAGATGGTCAACGGGCAGGGGCGCGGGCGAGAAGGTCCATGACCGGTCCACCACCAGCGAGCGCCAACGAGAACGGGCGGGACTCCATGAGACTGGAGACCCGCCCGTTCCTACGTCGTTCGCCCTGGCCGACGGCTAGATCCGCTGGTCAGGACTGTGTGCCCCCTGCAAGATTCGAACTTGCGCTCCCGGCTCCGGAGGCCGGTGCTCTATCCCCTGAGCTAAGGGGGCCAACGCGTCATTACATTACCAGCATCCTGGGGTTAACCGACACTCACTACGGAGAGCGAACGATCTTTGGAGAGGATTCGGGGGCGGAGAGTCATCCGGCGGGCCGGCTCGGGGAGGGGCGGACGGCACCCCGATAGCGGGAGAGGTAGTAGGCCGAGGCGGCGAAGTCGGTCGTCCTGACGACGCCGCCGGCTCCCGGGGCGTGGACCATGACGCCGTCCTTCAGGTAGAGGCCCACGTGGGTGGGGTCCTTGGCACCCCCGCCGAAGAAGACCAGGTCTCCCGGGCGGAGCTGCGAGAACGGCACCCGGCGGCCCTGCCTGAACTGGGTTCCGGTGTAGTGGGTGAGCCTGACCCCGGCCCTGGACCAGGCGTGCAGGGCGAGCCCGGAGCAGTCGAAGCCCCCGCCGGTCGGGCCGGCGCTCGAACCGCCGCCCCAGACGTACGGCCTGCCGACCTGACGGAGCGCCACGACCGCCGCGATCTGTCCCGGCGAGGGCGCGCCGCGTCCACGGGAGACCGCCGCCTGCCCGCGTGCGGACGCTGCCCGCCCCCTGGATGGGGCTTTCCGTCCGGGTGAGGACGCCGCCCATCCGCCGGATGGCGTTCTCCTCCCGCGTGGTGGGCGCTGTGACCGCTCGGCGAGCGCTCGCCAGGATTCCGGCCGGGAGGAGCTCCGCTTCGCGGAAGGAGCGGAAGCGGAACTCGAACCGACGGGAGGATCTACCGAAGCGCCGGCGAGAGAGCCTGCGGCAGCACCGGCAGGGGAAACCGGAGGGGTGGCGAGCCGGCGGGAGTGGTCGTCTCCCGGAGGGCCGTCGCTTCCCGGCCATTCGTCATGCTCGCCCTGGAAGTGGGCCTTCAGTCCGCCATCAGGACTGTGCGGGGCGCCTGTCCACTCACCGTCCGTCCCCGAGAGGTCCATCGGCCATCCGCCGCCCGGATCCGAGAAGGCCGTCGACCGGTTACCGTCTGTGTCCGGGAGGGCGGCACCGGGCGGCGTCGACGCGGGGCGGTCTGTCAAGGTGGCTCCGGTATCCGGGAGAACGGTGCGCCGAGCCCCGCAGACGGCGGTGAGGGTGACGCGGACCTCCTCCGGCAGCCGGCGCAGGGCCGTCGTGGAGAGAAGGCCGGCCCAGGCGCCGCAGGCTTCCGGGGAGAGGCGGGGCGCGGGGACCTGGAAGCTCCCCGCGAGGGCCGCCGAGAGGATGGAGACGGTGACGAATGCCGTGATCACGCACGCCCTCCTTGGGCTCGATGAAGGATCGAGGCCCCAGGATCGGCGTGCGGAAGTGATCGCCAAGGAGCCGAACGCGGTTCTGTGGAAAACCTGTCGCCTGTGGACAGCTGTGCGTACACATCCGTGGAAACCCGCGCGGGGGCGGGAAAGAGGAGTTAGCCTCACGCCGTGGGAGAGGTTCTGGGCAGGGTGTTGGTAGTGGATGACGACGACGTCATCCGGCAGCTCATCGCGGTCAACCTGACCCTGGAGGGGTTCCAGGTCGACACGGCCTCCGACGGGCAGGACTGCCTGGACCGGGTGCTGGACGTGATGCCCGACGTCATCACGCTGGACGTCATGATGCCCAGGCTGGATGGCTGGATGACCGCCACCAGGCTGCGGGGCGACAAGGGGACCAGGCACATCAAGGTGGTCCTGATCACCGCGCGGGCGCAGGAGGACGACAAACGGCGGGGCCTCGGAATAGGGGTCGACGCCTACCTGACGAAACCCTTCGACCCCGCCGAGCTGATCCAGGTCGTCCGCGATCTGGCCCTGACCGCCCGCAGCGGTTAGCGCAGGCCCTGACCCGGCGGCCGACCAGGGCGAGCCCGACCACACCGGTCAGCGGGAGCCCTGACCGCCAGGCGAGTCCGGCCGGAGCAGGTCGTGATCGCGCGGCCGATCCGGACGAGTCCAGCCACACCGGGCAGCGGGAGCCCTGACCGCCAGGCGGGTCCGGCCGGAGCAGGTCGTGATCGCGCGGCCGATCAGGACGAGTCCCGCCACACCGGGCAGACCAGAACGGGCCGCGATCACGGTGGCGGGGCGAGCCGGCTGACGGCGGGCGGTCAGAGCAGGCCGTCCCTGTGGGCCACGGCGGCGGCCTGGGTACGGGAGGAGACCCCCAGCTTGGCGAGAATGTTGGAGACGTGCACGCTCACCGTCTTCTGCGCGATGAACAGCCGCTCGCCGATCTCCCGGTTGGGCAGTCCCTCGGCCACCAAGGCGAGCACCTCCTGCTCACGAGCCGTGAGCAGGGTCGGCGACGCGGAGACGAAGCGCGCCCTGCGGCCCAGCTCGGCCAGGGCGGCGGCGAGCGGCTGGGCGCGCAGTGACTCGGCGGCCTCGACGGCGAGTTCCCATTCCTTCAGGGCCGCGACGCGGTCGCCCGCGACGAGCAGCGCCTCGGCCAGCCGCCACCGCGAGCGAGCGACCTCGTAGACGAACCCGAAGTCGAAGGCCTCGACCACCGCGCGCCACGCCGCGACGTCGAGGCGGCCGTGCGCCCGGTGCCACTCGGCCTCGGCCCGGGCCAGCCAGGCCAGCCCCTCGGGGCCCAGCGCCCCCCGGCGGACGGAGCCGGGGCCGACGTCGGCGGGCACCCTGGCCCGTGCCAGAAGGGCGTCGGCCTCGTCGGCGCGCCCCAGGTCCGTCAGCGCCCACAGGGCGGTGCTGCTGAGCCGGATCACGGCCGGGTCGTTGGGAACATGGGCGTCGAGCCCCGCGAGGGCGTGTTCGAGCGCGCTCTCCGGATCGCCGCGCCACAGTGCGTGCTCGGCGGCCAGGCCGCGGCCCATGGAGGTGACCGTGACATCGTCGGGGTAGAAGGGCTCCAGCCAGGACAGGCGCTCCTCGACGACGGGCAGGCCCCTGGCCACCTCGACGAAGAGCGCGAAGGACGACAGCAGCGCCTCCGCCGGGGTGCCGACGCGGACACCGAACCCGGAGGCGACCTTCTCCGCCTGGTCCCACTCCCCCGCGACGTAGTGGATCAGAAGCCGCAGGAAGCGCAGGTCGGTGCCGAAGGTGCTCCAGTTGAGCCCGGTCTCGTGCGCCAGCCGCAGTCCCCGGTCGGTGGTGACCGCCGCCTCGGCCAGGTCTCCGTTCTCGTACTGGAGGCGGGCCTGGTTGAAGATGGCCCGCAGATCGATGCCGAGGTTGCCCGAACTCTCCGCGGTGGCGCGGGCGAGCAGTTCCTTGGCTCGGGGGATGTCGTCGGCGAGGGCCGCGAGGATCGCGAGAGTGGTCAGCGCGCTGGTCTCCGCGTCGGCGGCGCCGCTGGCACGGGCCGTCTCCAGGGCGCGGCCGGCCAGGGCCTCGACCTCGTCGTGCCGCTCGGTCCAGTAGAGCGAACGAGCGTAGGTGGCGAGCGCGCGGGCGAGCACGGGCCCCTCCGGTGCCGCCGCGACGGCCGCGTGCGCGGCGGCCATCGCGCCCGGGACGTCCTCGGTGTCGATGAGGACGTACGCGAGCCGCTCGTTGACCTCGGCGGAGGGCGGCAGGCGCCGGAGCTGGGAGATCGCCCGGTGGTTGTCGCCGCTGTCGGCCGCCGCGTCGGCGCTGCGCCTGGCGAGGCCGACGTGGTCGATCCCGGCCAGGCGCTCGGCGTCGGGGACCCGGTCCCAGAGGCCGAGCGCCCGGTCGAAGTGGCGGTGTGCCTCGGCCGGGGCGCCCAGCCGTTCGGCCCTCCGCCCGGCCTCCACCGACGCCGCCAGCGCCCCCGGCAGGTCGTGTCCCGCCAGGTAGTGGTGGGCGAGCTCGGCCGCGGAACCTCCTCGGGCGGTCAGCAGGCGGGCGAACTCGGCGTGCGTCCTGATCCGCTCGCCGGGCAACAGGTCGGTGTAGACGACCTCCTGCAGGAGCGCGTGCCGGAAGGCGTAGCCGTACTCCCCGTCGGGGCGGAGCAGACCGCGCGAGACGATCTCCCGCATGGCCTCCTCGAAGGCCAGGTCATCGAGGCCCGAGGCCTGCTGGAGCAGATCGTGGTCGGCCCGGCGACCCGCGACGGCCGCGCCGCGGAGCACCCCCTGCGCGGGATCGGAGAGCAGCTCCACCCGGGAGAGCAGCAGACCGGCCAGGCCGTCGGGCATCGAGCAGCCGGCGGAGACCGCCTCCAGCAACTCCTGGGCGTAGAAGGGGTTGCCCTCGGCCCGGTCGACGACCTCCCGCAGCACGCGGGCGTCGGTACCCCCGAGCGCGGCCAGATAGTCGGTCATCTCGTGGCGGTCGAGGGGATCAAGCTCCACGGAGGTCACCGAGGGGAGCCGCTTGAGCTCGGCGAGGACCCTGCGGAGCGGGTGCCGGCGGTGCAGGTCGTCCGTGCGGTAGGTGCCGACGAGGCAGACCTGCTCGGTCTGCAGCACCCGGCTGAGAAAAACCAGCAGGTCTCGGGTGGACTGGTCGGCCCAGTGCAGGTCTTCGAGCACCAGCAGCACCGGCCGCGCGGCCAGGAAGCCGAGCATCGAGCCGAAGAGCTGCTGCTGCGTCAGGCCCGAGGCGCCCTCCCCGCCGGCGTCGGTACCGCCGGGCAGCAGCCTGCCGAGGACCGGCCGCGCGTCGAGCTCCGCGCGCAACTCCCCGCGCACGGAGCGCAGGGCGTCGGCGAGCGGGAGGTACGGAAGGGCGTCACCGAGTTCGGCGCACTGCCCGATGAGCACGGCGAATCCGGCGGCCTCGGCCCGCTCGGCCAGCTCGGTGACCATCCGGGTCTTGCCGATGCCCGCGTCACCCCCCAGCAGGGCGACTCCGGCCTGCCCCGCCGCGGCGGTGTCGAGCACGACGGTCAGCCGATTGAGTTCTGCCGCCCGCCCAATAAGAACGTTTTGCACGCTTCGCTCCCCCCGTCGGCGAGTATCGCACGTGGCACCGACGGGAATGGACGGTCGACGTCGCACCGGCCCGGGAATCGATCATCCGAGACGTGCACCGGCGGGGCCGATTCCGGCCGGCTCCGCACCGCGGTCGACGTCGCGTCGGCGCCGGGGTCGATCGCCTGGCCGGAACGCTTCACAAGACATCGGCGGGGCCGGTTCCGGCCCGATTGGTACCCCAAGGCGTCCGCGTATTGGCCCTGACGACGGGGAGACGGACGCTTCTAAGGTCGGAGCATGGTCTCCCCGTCCACATTACTGATCTTCTCGGTCGCGTCGCTGGCACTGGTCCTGGTGCCGGGCCCGAACCACATCTACATCATCACCCGGGCCGTCTCTCAGGGCCGTGCCGCCGGTGTCGCGAGCGCGTTCGGCGTGGAGGTCGGCACGCTGGTGCACATCGCCGCGGCGGCGGCCGGTCTCTCGTACGTGATCGCACAGTCCGCGACCCTGTTCAACGTGATCAAGTGGGCCGGTGTGGCCTACCTGGTCTATCTGGGCGTCCGGGCACTGACGAGCAGGCAGGAGCTCGCGGCCGGGGAGACGGCCCCACAGCCGCTGCGGGCGATCTTCCTTGAGGGCGTGGTCGTCAACCTGCTCAACCCCAAGGTCATCCTCTTCTTCCTGGCGTTCCTGCCGCAGTTCGTGGAGCCGGAGGCGGGTGCGGTGCCGCTGCAGATCGCCGTCCTGGGCACGACCCTGCTGGTCCTGGGCCTGCTCTCCGACCTGATCTACGCCATGGCCGCGGGCGCCCTCGGCAGCCGGCTGAGGATCAGGTCGGCCCTGCTCGGCCACTTCAGCGGGGTCGTCTACCTCGTCCTCGGCGTCGCGACCGCGCTCTCCGGCCGCTCCGTCTGAACGTACGAACCCAGCTGGTCGCACAGGTCCCCCGCCAGGCGGGCCAGCGGCCCGGGGGCCGCCAGCACGCCCAGGTGTCCCCGGCGGGGGATCAGGATCAGGCGCCCGTTCCGGCAGGCCCGGAGAAAGTCGCGCTCGTTCGCCCGGAACGGGTCCCGGGTGCCGTTGACCAGCCAGACGCGCCCCGGGTAGGCGGCCAGTGCAGCGAGCTGGTCGTGGCCGGTGACGGCCTCGACGACCTGGGGCATCACCTCGCAGGAGAGCCCACCCGCCACCATCGCCTCCCCGACGGGACCTGGCAGGAGGCGGCGGAGGCCGTAGGAGCTGATCCGGTTCGCGAGCGACGGGTTCCTGGCGGCGAGCGAGGCGGCGACCCGGTAGGTTCCGGCCGCCGCCGGGCCACGGGCCGTGCATCCCATCGCCATCAGCCCCGCCACCCGCCCGGGGAAGCGCTCGGCGGTGGCGATGCCGACGTACCCGCCGAGCGAGAGACCGGCCACCAGTGCCCGGCCGCCCAGCGCGTCGACGGCGTCGGCGACCGCCGACGTCGCCGCGTCCATCGTGAACGGCTCGCCGGAGCGGGTGCCGTGGCCGGGCAGGTCGACCGCCACCGCGGGACGGTCGAGGCGGGAGATGACGGGGCCCCACATGGTCGCGCTGAGCCGGATGCCGTGGACGAAAACGATGGGGAGCATGAGACCTCCGGTTCAGATGGATGTCTCGATTAAAACACAACGCACCGTTGCGTTGTTATGGTTGGACGCATGGCACCCCGCAAGGAACAGCAGATCTTCCAGGCGACGCTCGAACTGCTCGCGGCCAAGGGCTATGAGGGCCTGACCGTGGAGGGAGTGGCGGAGCGGTCGGGGGTCAACAAGACCACGATCTACCGCTGGTGGCCGTCGAAGGCGGCGCTGCTGGCCGCCGCCCTGGTCGAGGCCGACCTGCTCACGATGGAACCACCGGACACCGGCGGTCTCAGGGGCGATCTGGAGGCCCTGGTCGAGGGGGTGGCCGCGCTGCTCACCCGTCCCCCGGCCGCCGATGTCGCGGTGGCCGCCCTCGGCGCCGCCGTCCACCACCCCGAGCTGGCAGCGGCGACCCGGGGCTTCTTCGCCGACCGGTTCGCGCGGGAGGAGGCCGTCTTCGACCGCGCGCGGCGGCGCGGCGAGCTGTCGGCCGAGGCCGACCCCATGCTCATCGTGGACCTGCTCGCCGGGGCGGTCTGGCTGCGCGCGGTCTTCCGCGCCCTCCCCCTCGACAAGGACTTCGCCGCCCGGGCCGTGAGCGCCGTCCTGGACGGCTCCCTCGCCCGGTGAGATCAGGTGAGGTCAGGCGGAGAGCGCGCCCGGGATGCGGTCCAGGATCGGGTAGGGCATGAGCCCGTACGCGTAGAAGTCGACCGCGTCCGCCCCCGAGGCCCGCACGGCGCGGACCTTGGCCGCGAGGCGCTCGGCCGAGTCGGTGTCGGGGAGGCCGGGCCGGAGGACGACCCGCAGTTCCCTGTCCTTGCCCGTCGAGCGGCGGTAGGCGACCACGTCGTCCGCCACCCTGCCCGCGTCGCGGGCGTAGGCGAGCACGCCGAGCGAGGGCACCAGGTCGCCGAGGGCGACCAGGTCGACGCCGAGCTGCCAGGAGTCGTGCGCGGCGAGCCCCGGCGAGGGCAGACCGTCGCGGTAGCCCTTGACGGAGCCGGTGGCGTCCAGGAAGACCAGTCGTGAGCCCTCGGCGGTGACGGCGGTGGAGACGTCGGAGACCAGCGAGGTCACCACCTCGGAGCGGGCCCGCGCGTAGGCGACCACCTCGGGACCCGCGTACGCGGTCAGTGCCGCGCGGGTCACCTCGCCCTGGGCGGGCGGGTCGCCGTCGAGGACGGCGCCCACGATCCTGGTGCACTCCTCGCGTGCCACCTCGGCGTTGACCCCCAGGCCGGCCGCTCCGCGCATGCAGAAGTCGCAGAAGCAGAGGCCGAGCAGGAACGTGTCCATCGGCCCGAGCGGGACGAAGCTGCGCTCGTGGTGGTAGCCGTGGCCGAACGTCGAGAAGTGCAGCGCCTCGGCCACCACGCTGTCGACGCCCTGCCTGGCCACCGCCCTGCCCAGCGCGACCGCGTACCGCCGGACGTCGGGGTGGGAGGGGCACAGGTCCACGGGCGAGCTCCGGTCACCGAAGCAGTTGCGTACCGTCACGTCGGGGTTGGCCAGGCCGAGCGTGGTGTTCTGCAGGAAGACGGTCCAGCCGTGCAGCGCGAGTCCCCGCTCGGCGGTGGCCAGGCGGAGCGCGGCCAGCGGCTCCTCTTCCGCGCCTTCCTGAACCGGCGGGACCAGCCGCAGCTCGCCGAACAGGTCGGCGGGCGGCGTGAAGTGCGCGCCGTCGCTGCGGAGCGTCACCCGGGAGCGGCCGTGCGGGGTGACGTCGCGGGCGCGGCGATATGCCGCGGCCACGGTCATCCCCGTCAGGCCGTATCCGGTGATCCGGTCAAGGACCGCCTCCATGCCCTCCCCGCGTACGTCCTCGACGTAGACGTATAGCGAGCTGTCCAAGCCGCCGCCCTCCCATGAAGTCGGTCAGACTCTAACGCGGCTTGTAGGCCACGAAGTCGATCTCGACGAGGATGTCCATCAGGTCGGAGCCGACGGTCGTGCGGACGGGATAGGGGCGGGTGAAATAGGACTTGTACGCCTCGTTGTAGGCGGCGAAGTCACGCTTGAGGTGCTGCAGGTGCACCGTCGACTTCACCACGTCGTCGAAGCCGAGGCCGTGCGCCGCGAGGATGGCGCCGAGGTTGCGCATCACCTGATGCGTCTGCTCGGCCACCTCGGTCCCGACGACCTCACCGGTCTCGGGGCTCAGCGGCCCCATGCCCGAGGTGTAGACGAAATCGCCGACCACGAGGCCCTGCGAGTACGCCCCCACGGGCGCCGCGCCCTCGTCGGTACGCAGCTCCTGCTTGCCGCTCATCTCGTCACTCCTCAAAAGGGGGAAAGGGGGATCAGAAGAAGGTGTTTACCAGATCGACGACGACGTACTCCTCGTCGACCACCGGCATGACCCGCCACTTGTCGAAGGCGGTGCACGGATGGGAGATGCCGAACGACACCAGGTCCCCCGGCTTCACCGGCGATCCCGGCGCCAGTCTCAGGACCGTGTGCTGGTCCTGGACCTTGAGCACCGTCGCGTCCGCGACGGCTCCGCGCGGGATCGGCAGCCCCTCGTCGAAGGGGGCGTCGCGCTTGCCGAACCCGACCACGGCCAGGCCGGGCTCGGGAACGCTCAGCACGTGTGCCCAGATCTCCAGCGCGGCGCGCAGTTCCCCGTCCATCCGGGTGTACGGGGTGCGCTCGCGGTAGTAGCCGTCGTCGTGGGAGACGTAGGCGCCGCTGCGCAACATGACCCTGGCCCGGCAGGTGGCGAGCTCACGGCCGATCACGTCGAACCACTGGCTGCCGCCCACGGACAGGATCGGGTCGCGCACCCGCAGGTGCTCCAGCGCCTCCAGCAGCCGGTACAGGTAGGCCCGCACCTCGCCGGCGGATCCCAGCGAACCCTCGTACCCGGCGACGCCGGCCAGTTGCACGCCCTCGGCCGTCTGCGCCGCAGAGGCGACCTCCAGCAACTCGGCGAGGGTACGGCTGCCGCCCCGGCCGCCCTCATGGCCCAGCTCCGCCAGGACCCGGAACGGCCTGGCCCCGGCGTGCCGGGAGAGCGTCTCGACCCCGGCCACCGAGTCGACGAAGCAGAGGAGCTCGAACGCGGGGTCCTCCGCCAGCTGCGCGGCGAGTGCGTCCAGCCCCGCGGGGTCGAAGACCTGGTTGGCGAGGACGATCCTCGCGACTCCGAACTCGCGCAGGGTGAGCGCCTGGCTGGGGGTGGCGACGGTCATCCCCCACGCGCCCGCCTCCAGCTGCGCCCTGATGAGCTCTGGCGACATGGTGGTCTTGGCATGCGGGGCGAAGATCAGCCCGTACGCCCCGGTGAAGGCCGCGAGCGTCGCGATGTTGTGCTCCAGCGCGCTTCTGTGGGCCACCATCACCGGGAAGGTGAACGCCCCGCCGAACAGCGAGGCCCCCAGCGCCCCTTCGGGATCCACGATCCCCTTCACGTCCCGGCCCTTCCTGTGGTCACCTGTACGGATTTAGCGGGCCATCGGCCGTTGAATCCGGGCGTGGGAGGTCACATCCCCGTTGGTCGCCCTGAGGACCCTATCCTCCTGGCGCCCTCTCCGGTGCCGTGTTGTCAGAGCCGCGGCTCGTCAGGGCCGCGGCTTTCAGGGGCGCAGCGCCCTGCCGGGGGTGGCGCCGGTGAGCTGGCCTCCGGCGAGGACCGGGACCCCGGAGACGAGGACGTCGCCGATCCCGGTGGCCGGGGTGCGCGGGGCGGCGTAGGTGGCCAGGTCGGCGACCGCTCCCGCGTCGAGGACGACCAGGTCGGCGACCTGTCCCGGGCGGACGAGCCCGCGCCCTTCGAGGCCGAAGCGGCGTGCCGGGTGCGAGGCGAGGTGGACCGCCGCCTGCTCCAGGGTCCAGTCCCCGGTCTGGCGGACGTGGTGGCCGAGCATCCTGGCGAACGCCCCGTAGCCCCGGGGGTGGGGGTGGCCGCCCACGTAGATGCCGTCGGAGCCGCCGGTGTGCGCCGGGTGGCGCAGGATCGCGCGGACCGAGGCCTCCCCCTCGGGGCCCTCGTCGGGGCGGGCCACCACGCATCCGGCCTCCAACCGGGTGTCGATCAGGATCCGGCGGCAGAACTCTCCCGGCTCCAGCCCCGCCTCGTCGGCGGCCTCGGGCAGCGTCAGCCCCTCGGCCCACTCGGTACCTGGCACGTGGGAGAGGGTGATCCTCGGCCAGAGCCTCTCGTCCCACTCGATCCGTTCGGACTCCAGTGTCTCCAACGCCCGGTCGACGTCGGCGGCCGGGACCCACCGAGGCAGCGCGACCATCGCCAGGATGGTGCTGCCCCGCAGGTAGGGATAGGTGTCGAAGGTGACGTCCAGCCCCCGGAGCCGGGCCTCGTCGACCAGTGGCAGGAGGATCGCGGCCGGGCCGTGGTAGTGCGAGACGTGCACCGCGACACCCGAGCGCCGGGCGATGTCGGTCACCTCGGCCATCCCCTCCGGGGCCGCCGCCCCGTACCCGCGCATGTGCGTCACGTACGGCAGGCGGCCGAGCGGCGCGCAGAGCGCGGCGAGCTCGGCGGCGTCGGCGTAGCGGCCGGGGGCGTACTCCAGCCCGGTGGAGAGGCCGACCGCTCCCTCGGCCAGGCCACGCTCGACGCGGGCCAGCATCGCGGCCAGCTCGTCGGCGGAGGCGGCCCGTTCGGCGGCGCCCATCACGTCGTACCGGATCGTGCCGTGCGGCAGCAGGTAGGCGGTGTTCAGCGCGGTCGCCCTGTCGTAGCCGTCGAGCAGTTCCCCGACGCCGATCGGCCCGTCGGCCGAGGGGTGGACGCCGTTGACCGCCGCGAAGTAGCGGGTGGCGTAGGCGAAGGTCTCCGGAGTGGTGGAGGGTGCGAAGGAGAGCCCGTCCTGGCCGAGGACGAAGGTGGTCACCCCCTGCCGGAGCGCGGCGAGCTGCACCTCCTTGTCCAGGACGAGGGCGTCGCCGTGGGCGTGGCAGTCCACGAGGCCGGGCATGACATGGCGCCCGGCGGCCTCGACCACCGTGGTGGCCGCCGCCGCGTCCAGGCGGCCCACGGCCGCGATCCGGTCACCGGTGACGCCGACGTCGGCCCGGCAGGCCGGGGCACCGGTGCCGTCGAGCACCCAGCCATCCCTGATCAACACATCAAACGACATGCCCGGATTCAATCACCGGGAAGGTGTTCGAGGCACCCGTCACCTGTCTGCGTTCTCCCTGGTTTTCCGCCACATCGCACGCAACCGGGAATTTGGGCCCCCTGCCCTCTTGACCGTGACGTGTCATGGATGGTGGCATCTTTTCCTAGTTAGGAACCTTTCCTAACTAGATGATCGAAGAGAGGGCACCCCCTGTGCATGCGAGACCGCGTCTCCAACGCCCCTCGACCGTCCTCGTTCTGGCACTGGCGTCGGCACTGATCGCATCGGTGTTCGTGCTGGCGGCCCCGCCCGGCTTCGCCGCCGACTCCCTGCTGTCCCAGGGCCGTCCGGCCACCTCGTCCTCCAACGAGGACGCCACGTTCCTCCCCTCGGCCGCCTTCGACGGCAACACCACCACCCGCTGGGCCTCCGCCGAGGGCCACGACCCCGAGTGGCTCCGCGTCGACCTCGGCGGCTCCGCCACGATCTCCCGGGTCAAGCTGACCTGGGAGGCCGCGTACGGCAAGTCGTACCGGATCGAGACCTCTCCCGACGGCAACGTCTGGACCTCCGTCTACTCCACCACCTCCGGCGACGGTGGCGTCGACGACCTGACCCTGTCCGGCACCGGCCGCTACGTGCGGATGTACGGCACCGCGCGCGGCACCGTCTACGGCTACTCGCTGTACGAGATGGAGGTCTACGGCAGCACCGGCGGCACCACCCCGAGTCCCACCCCGACGATCACTCCCGGCGGCCCCGGCGTGCCGTTCGGCTCGCACACGATTCCCTACGCGGCCGGGATGCTGCGCCCCAGTGGCGCCCAGGCCACGCTCGACCAGAAGGTGATCGACTACTACCAGCGCTGGAAGGCCGCCTTCGTCAAGCAGAACTGCGGCAACGGCTGGTACCAGATCATCTCCCCCGACGCCGACCACCCGTACGTGGCCGAGGCGCAGGGCTACGGCATGGTCATCACCGCCACGATGGCCGGGGCCGACCCGGACGCGAAGAAGATCTTCGACGGCCTGGTGAAGTACGTGCTGGCGCACCCGTCGTCGATCACCCCCGGTCTGCTCGCCGCCGAGCAGAACACCGCCTGCCAGAGCGTCAACGGCGGCGACTCGGCCACCGACGGCGACCTGGACGTGGCCTACGGCCTGCTCCTGGCCGACCGGCAGTGGGGCAGCACGGGCACCTACAACTACAAGCAGCTCGCGATCAACCACATCAACGCGATCAAGGCCGGTGAGGTCAACCCGACCACCAAGCTGATGAAGCTCGGCGACTGGAGCAGCTCGGGCGACCAGTACTACTGGATCAGCCGCTCCTCGGACTGGATGATCGACCACTTCAGGGCGTTCCGCAAGGCCACCGGCGACACGACCTGGGACACCGTCCGCACCAACCACCAGAACCTGATCTCCTCCCAGCAGTCGACCTACGCGGCGAGCACCGGCCTGCTGGCCGACTTCGTGGTCGACACCAACACCACCCCGAAGCCGGCCCCCGGCCAGGTCCTGGAGGACCCTAACGACGGCAAGTTCTGGTGGAACGCCTGCCGTGACCCGTGGCGGATCGGCAACGACGCGGTGACCAGCGGCGACGCCAAGTCCCTCGCCGCCGCGCGCAAGCTCAACACCTGGATCAAGGGCAAGACCGGCGGCAACCCGAACAACATCGCGGTCGGCTACTCGCTCAACGGCACCCAGATCTCCAGCGGCAGCGAGCCGGCCTACTTCGCCCCGTTCGCGGTGGCGGCGATGACCGACTCCGGCAGCCAGGCCTGGCTGGACGCCCTGTGGACCAAGATGCTCAACACCCCGTTCACCGCAAGCGACTACTACTCGACCAGCATCCAGCTCCAAGTCATGATCACCGTAACCGGCAACCACTGGGTGCCCTGACCTTCGCCTGAGCCGACGCGGCCCCTGCCTTCGTGCGGGGGCCGCTTTTTCATGCCCATGACCGTTGAACCGTTATTCAGGCGACTTTCCCAAAGTGGTCCCCGAAATCGGCCACTTCTCGAACTCGCTCATCGCCTTTCCTCCTTCCCGGCGCGGTATACCGCGTAGCGCTCCTCCGCCAGAGAATCGGTGTCGCGGCCGTCGTCCGGGCGGACGATGACACGGGACCGGTCGCCGGCGGGTTCGTAGCCGGATTCACCGACTCAGGGCTGAGCGTGCTCCCGCCCTCGCTCCGCACCCCGTCTGACCAGGGGCCCAAGTCACTTCCAGCCACGTTTCAAGGCGGATCAAAAACGATCTCTTCGATTGGGCGGAGAACGATGCGACCGAAAAACGGAACTATCCCGCTTACCTTGATCACGGCTTCGAGCGGGGCAACCAGGTCGCCGATCCGCCCGGATAGACGCATTCGAGAAGGGAAGTTCTGTGCGGCACTTATTAAAGGCCGTTCTGTCTGTCGTACTCACTGCCGTGTTCGTGGCCTCGGTGGTGGTCATCCCCAGTACGCCCGCGTCCGCCCAGCCAAACTGCCCCGAGGGCTCCACGTCTCCGGCGTGCAGCGGCGATCCGGAGGAACCGGGCGCGCACGACCCCGTCGGCAGTCTGACGACTGTCGTCCGTCAGCCCAACGGAATCCAGGTCATCGGCGAGGCGTACGATCCGAGCAACTGGACCAGCACTGTCACGGTGGACATCACCGTCGACGGCACGCTGGTCGGCAATGTGACGGCCAACCAGGGTCAGTCGCAGAAGTTCGACGGGGTGGTGCCGGCGCGTGCCGGTAGCCAGGTGTGTGCGAAGGTGCGCAACATCGGTCCCGGGAGCAACAAGAGCATCGGCTGCGTCACCAAGACGATCAAGATTGACCCGTTCGGCGCCTGGGAGTCGACCACCCGTGAGGGCGACAAGATCCGGGTCAAGGGCTGGCTCATCGACCCGGACACCACCGCCGCCGTGCAGGTCGACGTATATGACGGGAAGGGCAAGTTTCTGACCTCGCTCATGGCCGACAAGCTGCGTACCGATGTCGGGGACGCCAACCCGGGCTACGGTAACTACCACGGGTTCGACTCGGTCCTGCAGGAGAACCCGGCCGACGGCGATCACCATGTCTGCCTGGTCGCGATCAACGGCCCGGCGCCGGGCTGGCACACCGACCTGGGTTGCAAGCCCTACACGGTCCGGCACCTGCCGTGGGGTGCGCTCGACCCGGTCGAGCGCACCGGCTCGGACCTCAAGGTCGCCGGCTGGGCGGTCGACGACGACGCCAAGACCACGCCGGTCACGGTCGACGTCTACGTCGACGGCAAGCTCGTGCACACCGCCGTCGCGAACCAGCACCGCGAGGCGGTCGGCCGCAGCCTCCCCGAATACGGCTTCAACCACGGCTATGACTTCACCGTCCCCAACGGCGCGGTCATCGAGACGGGCAAGCACACCGTCTGCGTCAAGGCCCGCAACCTGGCCGCGGGCGCGGCAGCCGACAAGGAACTCGGCTGCAAGGAGTACACGATCAAGGGCCCGGTCGTGGCGCCGGTGCTCACCAAGTTCGAGGTCACCTATAACACCCTGTTCGTCGAGTGGGCGCAGGATCCGAACGCGGACTGGAACCTCACCTCGCTGCGGAAGAAGACCGAGGAGTGGCCGGAGCCGCGCAAGTCGGCGGCCTCGGCGTACACCTCACGCAATTACAGCAATCTCACCCCGGACACGGAGTACTGCTTCCGTATCACGACGACCAACGACCGGCCGAGCGAGGCGACGACCGAAAGGTGCGAGCGAACCCTGCGGGAGTCGCTGCCGATGGCGACCGACCTGAAGGTGATCAGTCAATCGGACACGTCGCTGACGGTGCAGTGGATGGACAACGCCGAGGGCGAAACGGACTACAAGTTCACGTACGCACCGCCGGAAAGCAGGGCGACGGAGGTCTCCTTGCCCGCGGGGTCAGGCACAGGCCTGATGAGCTACACGATCCAGGGGCTGAAGCCGGTCACCGACTACTACATCACGGTGACTCCACGGCACCCTCAGCATTACTTCAGCGTGATGGCGGACACCCGCGGCATGACCACCGGCAAGCCCATCATCTCGTCGTTCACCACCAACCACAGCCAGATCGGCGTCTGCGATCCGAAGGATGTCTCGGTCAGCTGGAAGGTTCTCGGCGCGACGAAGCTGGACATCCAGCAGAACGGCCGCAAGATCGGCACAGTCACCCGGGAGACCCCGGATGAATGGGCGGACTCACTCGACGTCGGGAGCAGCGAGGGCAACGTCACCTACACGCTCGTCGCCTACAGCCCCTCAGGCCAGACGTCGACCGCATCCGCGCGGATCATCCGGATCGCGCCCTATCCGCTGGTCAACAAAGTCACGGTGACCAACATGGGCTCGCGGATGCTCATGGCCAAGCTCTACGACCAGTACGGGAACTGGCTACAGGACCTCGGTAACTTCGGGCCGGGCGAGGTCTTCACCACCGATCCCCCTCGCTGCCAGATCAGAGAGGTCAAGGTCTTCCGGGTGTACCCGGTCCCGACTCCGACTCAGACACCGGCCCCGACGACGCCTCCGCCGGCACCGAGGGTCGAACTGGCCTGGAATTCGGGCCTCATCATCGGCCACGACGACGGGGTCTCCGTGCCGAGCCAGACCAACTGATCCCGTAAAGCACCTGTGAGCAGGCCCTCCGGCGAACGTACCCACGTCGGAGGGCCTGTCGCCTTTCCAGTCCAGGACAAGGCCACCCCGCCGCTGAGCCACCGAGCCAGTGGCACTCGTACTACAGAGTGGTCAACACATTCGTGAGATCAGGTGGCCGGAGCAATGCGCAAAGGTGCGAGGTAGTGCCATAGATCCGGGTCTCGATCCACCACCTCCCCGATGGCCGGGCAGTTCTTGAACATCTGGAGGCTGTAATCCCTCCAGAGGTTCAGACCGTGTCCGGTGGAGGGGATCTGTTCCGCCGCGCGCAGGCCGATGCTCAGCACGTCACACAGCATCTCCGCCGTCACGAGCACGCGAACCCGGGTCTCTCCGCTCTGCGGCACCGGCTTGGACTCGTAGAAGTAGGGATACAGCTCAGGGTGATCGATGATGATCCGCAGGGCATTGTGGAGATTGACGAAAACGCTGTCCGTGGTCGACGCCCCGGCGATGGCGTTGCCGATCCGCACCTGCTTCGTTGCGGCACGTGTCTGCTGGGCCGCGAAGCCGACGGCCACCACGGCTATGACAATGCTGCAGATGGCCACGACGCTCTCGAATGACACTTTCCCTCCGGAAGAACTGGCGACCTTGACATCAATAACGTCCATCGGTCGCGATTAGCTCCCCACGAAGGAATGTTTCTCAACCCACCCGCACCCCAAATCTACACAGAAAATACTTCTAATCGACTTTCATGCAGATTTATCACCAATAGGACATCAGGGCCGAAAAAGCCTCGTTTGGGGCGCGGTGGCATGAGGCTTGACACGGCAGCAGACGAACGCGATCAATCGCTGGCTCTGAAGTCGCTGCGCCGCACGCGAAAGAAAAATCAACCCTGGAAAGCAGTCAGATCGGCTCAATCCGGGCCGACGTGGCATGGAGCTTCACAGGAAACCGCACGTGGCCCGGCGCGGACCGCGTGCGGAGTCGGCGGATCTTGTTACGCGGGCTGCAGGTTTCCCACGAACCGGTAGGAGAATCCCTTGCCGGCGGGGGAGTAAGCCTCAATGTCCTGATAGCCGCCCGTGGCGGTCACCGGGATGCGCAGCAGCAGATCGTCGCCGATGTGGTCGTCCTCCCACACCTCGATCGTGAACGAGCCTCCGGCAACGGTGGTCTGGCTCTTGTACGCCCCGGCGGCGCGCTCTGTGGAGCCGGGGGTGCACATCGAATACTCCCATACCCAGCAGGTTCCGGCCTTGGTGTCGGCCTCGTCGCCGTTGGTGGGCCAGCCGATGTACTCAACGCCGTTCGGACCTATGATCCGCACACGGATCTCGTCCTCGCCGCTCTCCTCCAGGTCGAAGGCCTGAAGCGAGCCGAAAACGATCTTGAGGAGGGGTCCGGCGGCGGCCGTGTCGGCGCCGAGAGCGGGGGGCTCGACGGCCTGGGCCGGAGACGCGAGGGCCGCGACGAGTGTCAGCCCGGCGGCCAGAGTGCCGACCCTGGACAGGATGTTGTTCATGCGCTCCTCGTTTTCCGTTGACAGGCGGGCTCCAGGCGGAAATTGAGCCTGTGGTGGTAGCCGTTCACGTCGCCCCGGTGAGTGGTGATGACGTTCGCCGCCCAGCCTGCCGGGGGCGTCTTGTCGACGGCTTGGAGCCTGCTGGTGGCGGGGGACCGGCATGTCCGTCCGCGTATGAGACGCCCTGGCCGCCACACGCGGACGCCACCGCGACGGCCACACCACCCCCGCCCCCCACTACATCTGGGACCACGAAGCCGCCATACGTGACGCGGGCAGGCGCTCCCGCCCGCGTCCTCCGGGGGTTATTGCCGTGAGCCGGGTCAGCGCCAGATGAGGTAGTAATAGGCCCAGTAAGCGAGAAATGCCATCAGAAGCAAGCTGGAGACAAAGACCCCCAATGCGATTCCAAAGAATCTGCCGCCTGCCCCCTGGAATCTCAGCGAGGCTCCGACAAGCGCCCCGGCCACAGGCAGTCCGACCAGGATGAGCACCGGAATGAACAATTGTCGCAGACCGAATTCGCTTACCTCGATCACCACGCGGCGGATCGGCATGGCAATAAAGATCGCACTCAACAAGACGAGCACGAAGGCGATGGGCTTGTAATTCTGCTCATTCGAATCCGAGGAGCCGGTAGTCATAGTGACCACATGCTGGCATCGCCGTAGTGCGGCGTCAAGACTGCTGTTGATCGACGGTTTTCAGAGGTCGGAGCAGGTGACGGAAAGTGAATCATCCGGAAACCGCCTCACTCGACCCACCACCAGCCCTCGCCGAGATCATATGTTGGGCTCCCTACGTCGCCCTCCGCGGTTTGAATGATCGTCTGGGAATCGGACTTGCCCGGTATGTAGGCGAACCCCTCACCGGATTCGGCACGCCACTTGTCAACGAAAACCGGGAAATAAAGGCCGTGCTCTTGGGCTTGTACATCTCCCTCTATCGACAGGTACTTCATCCACGAGGGGACCTCAAGCGGCCGGCCGCTCTCATAGGAGGAGGCGAGGTCGGCGAATGTCTCATGGTGCAGCCGGAGCCAGCTCTCCAGATAGACCATTTTCCAGTCTGCCGTCCAGATCAGCAGCCCCAGGATCGAGGTGGCCGTCAACACCGCCATCGAGCGTCCGTACGCTTTGACAGCCAGGTAGGACATCACCCCGGCGAAAGACCACAGCAGCGACCACAGCCAGCTCCATACGAGCAGCAGGTTGTAAAGCAGAGGGTTCTCCAGAAACAGCGGTATCCGAAGGTAGGAAACGAGCGCCAGAAGAAACCAGCCGGCCGCCGCCAGCAAGGAGAGCAGCCACGGTTTCTGCATAGCAGGAGGAATCGGCACCGAAAAAGTGTGGTGCCATCTCCACATTGCTCGCCATGCCTTGCTCGATGTCTCTACCAAAGCTGCACGATCTCCACACAAGCTGCCGCCGACGGTCTGGATGAAAAGCACCGGTCTCCGGTTTCACCTGATGAACCGAGAACAGCTGAGCGCACCGGGGTGAAGCAGCCGGCGATGGGAGGCTCCAGTAACATCCCCACGTTCGCGGACATGAACATCCGAGCCTGGGCCTTACTCAGTAGCGCGTCCGACGTCGAGCTCGCCACCGCTTTCCGGGTCGTCGGCAATACCACATGTCGTGTTTGACGCCACTGCTGGACGGGTGCCTCCAGGATGACGGTGGTGCGGGGCGCGGGCAGTCAGTTGATGTCGTTGAATCGTGCGCCGATGAGATCGAGTGCGTGTTGCTGCGTGCTGCTGAGAACATCTGTTGTGTATTCGGTGAAGAGTCCAGTAACTCCGGTGAGGTCTACGCCTGACTCTGTTTCGTTGAGTTCTCGCACGATCGGCGCGAAGGTTGTGACGAATTCGTCAACGAACCGGTCAAGTTCATCGTCGCTGGTGTGGGGTCCCAGGCTTTCGAACTGTGCGGTCACGGTTGTGATGGCGGGCAGGAGAGCGGGGTCGCTGATCCGTTCGTAGTACCCGACGAGGTGGGGCATGCCGTCGGTGCCGACCAGGTGGGCGAGGAGAACGGTTTGATCCCGGTCGATTCGTGCCATCGCCGGGGAGAGCCTGCCGGCCGCAAAGGTGGTGAGAAACCGTGCGAGCTCGGGCGGGATGTCCGGCGCTGCTTTCTGTTCCCGGAGCCGGGCGATGAGATCGCGCTGCGTGGTGAGCCGGTCGATCTGGGCGGCGAGTTCTTGATCGAGCTGATCAAGAAGCCCTATGGCCTGATCGCCGGTCTCATCGAGAAGGGCGGGCATCTGCTCCAGTGGTATTCCGAGGGCGGCGAGACGTCTGATACGTAGGACTCGGATCAGATCGTGCACGTCGTACTGCCGGTAGCCGTTGGGTCCGCGGGGCGGCTCGTCGAGGACGCCGACCTGATGGTAATGGCGGAGTGCTCGGACGGTGACTCCGGCGAGCGAGCCGAGTTCGCTACTGTTCACCGCTGGCCACCTGCGCCTCGTTCGTCATCATTTGCTCTGGGTTCTCTGGTTCCAGTTTATGAAGCGACCGTGCGGTCAGTGCGAGGAGGAAGGCGACGGTCCATACGGCTGCGAGTGCGAGAGCTGCGACATTGACGCTGATGTACTCGGTGAGCATGGCTGCCAGCACGATGCCGACCGGTGGGGCGGCGGTCATCATGGCGTTCTGGGTGCCCATGATCCGTCCTCGCATCGTCTCGGGTATCCGCTCGATCATGAGCACGCCGATCAGGCTGCCGAACAGTCCGCTGGAGAATCCGACGACGAACGCTCCAGCGAACACCACCCATACGGACGGTAGCGCGGCGATGAGGGCGATCCCGACTGTTGTTCCGGCGAGACCGGTGACGAACCAGGCTCGGCGGGCACCGCGCGTGCCGACTGCGGCGTAGCTCGCGCCGCCGAGGAGCATCCCGAGGGCAAGGGCGCTCAGCACGAAACCGAGGAGGCCGGGCTGGTTCTCCTGGGTGAAGAACACCGGCAGCACGAGCCCTTGCAGCGCCCCGAGGACCAACACCGACGCCAAGCTGATCATGGTGACTGCAAGCAGGAAGCGACTGCGGAACAGGGCCCACCAGCCGTCACGCAACTGTGACCACCCGGTACCGGTCGGAGCCGCCGCGACACCGTCCTCCGACATGATCGTGCCGACGGGCCGCGGAATCAGGAGCGTGATCAGCGCAGCCACCAGCGACGTAGCGGCGGTGATCCACAACACCGTTGAGCCGTCGAAGAGGACCATGAGAGTCCCTGCCGCTGCCGGTCCCAGCAAGATCGCCACCGCACCCAGCGTCTCTCGCACCCCCATCAGTCGTTCGGCACTGACGCTCCCGTGGCGAACGACCGCGGGAAGCAGCGCTTCCCGCGCCGTCGCACCGGGCACGTCGCCGAGCGAGCCGATGATGCCGAACAGAATGAACCACCCCAGGTTGAGCCCCGACACCAGATCGACCAGCGGCAACGCGGCGATCGACGCGGCAGAGACGAGATCGGTGATCACCGAGGATGTGCGCCGGTTGATGCGGTCGATGACCACCCCCATCAGCAACCCCGCAAGAACGGCCGGGACAACGGTCGCTGCGGCGACCGCCCCTGCACCAAGCACACTCCCCGTGGTCTGTAACACGATCAACGGCAACGCGATCCCCGCGATCGAGTTCCCGAGCAGGGACAACAGGTACGAGGCGAGATATGCGACGGGAACGAGCTTCATATCTCAAGCACAAACTATGACGTAGGGGCGGAGTCAAGCTCACCGCAGAACGCAGGGCGGGGGCCTACATCCCGATGCCGTGCTCGTGCTGTGGACCGTGTCGCTGTTGCGGGTCGTGGTTCGGTGCGGCGAGTTGTGCTTGTCGTTCGGCGCGGGCGCGGAGAAAGGCACCCGTACAGTGCGCGACACGAGTGGGCGGATGAGCCGACCGGTGCCGGCTGGTCCCAGGGCGTGTCGATGGCCTACCTCAAGGAACCGGCCGCACACTGGCGCACCGTTTCCGTGAACATGCGGCCCCGGGGGGCCGGCCGGTAACCAAGGATCAGTTCGGTCGAGCACCGTGCGGTGCGGGCCGCCGGCGGACGAGTCGTCCGGCCCGGCGGCCCCCGAAGTCGCTCAGTCCTGGTTGGGGATCTCCAGGCGGGAGAGGGTCTGCGAGCACGAGGCGTTCCTGATCGCCGGTCGCCGGGCCAGGAGTTCCCGTGCCTCGCGCCGGGCCAGGTTCCAGCCGTTCCAGGGGTCGGGTCCGGCGAGGTCGTTGGCCGCGATCACGTCCAGCAGGACGCAGCTGCGGGACGGCTCGGGCAGCCGGTCCAGTACGGGTACGGCCTCGGCGCCGAGGTCGCCCAGGTATTCGAGGTCGATCCGGTCCACACCCCGTACCGCGATCTGGGTCTCCGCGACCCGCAGGTCGGGGTTCCACACCGCGAACGCCAGCAGCGAGGCGCTCGTCATCAGCACGAGGGTCCTGGGCAGCCAGCGCGCGTGCCCACGCCTGGTGAGCCGGGCCGCGCCCGCCGCGAGGACCAGAGCGAAGACCCCGCCCAGCCACCAGACCGTCGCCGCCACCGAGGCCCGCAGCCGGGAGAGCCCGTAGGCCTCGGCGTACAGGTCCAGGCGGTGCAGCGCGGAGAAGAGGATCACCAGGGTCAGCACGCAGAGCAGGCCGAGCAGCCCGGCCATCAGCCACCGGTCGAAGCCCTTGAGATCCAGCGTCCCCGAGGCGACCGCGACGATCGCCAGCACGAACACGCTGACGACGACGAGCTGGAAGAATCCCGAACGCGCGTACTCGGCGTAGGTCAGCCCGGTGGCGGAGACCACCCACCGGGTGGTGCCGAACAGCACGGTGAGCTGCATCCCCACGAACGTGGCGAACAGCAGGTTGAGCGCCGTCAGCGGGGTCACCCAGATACCGCGGCCGACCGTGACCTTCAGGTCGGGGGCCTTCGGCTCGGCCACCGGCCGCAGGCCGACCAGCACGGCAGAGGCCACCACGACCGCGAAGACCACGAAGAGCAGGATCCGCAGCGGCAGCGACTCGGCCCAGGCCTGCGCGCTGAACACCTGCTGGACGGCCTCGGCGAAGACCGCGTCCGCCGAGGCGAACAGCGCCCCGAACACCGCCAGCAGCACGACGGTCAGTCCGCCCCCGAACAGCAGGGGGACCACCCTCCTGCGGTCCGCGAGACCCTTCAGCCTCGCACCGAGGAACCACGGCACCGGCAGCAGGCCAAGGAGCACCGACGCGCCTCCCCTGAGCACCCCGAGCCAGCCGCGCCCGGCCCCCGACAGAGCGAGCGCGGCCAGCAGGAACCCGGCCAGCAGGACCACCCCGACCAGCCAGTCGGCGTCCCTGAACATCACCGTCGCGACCAGCCCGTAGGCGATCGCCCCCATCCCCGCCGACCACGGGGTGATCCTGCTGCGCACCGCGGGAATCGCCGCCGCCCCCATGGCGACCGACACCAGCACGAGTCCGAGACCGGCCCTGCTGTACGGCACCGCGATCGCGGCGAGCAGCCCGACGGCGGCGGAGACCGGCAGCACCCACCGGGGGGTGTCCGGCAGGTCGGGCCGGGGGAAGACCGGCGGCGCCTCGTACCCGCCGGAGCCTCCGGGCCTTCCCGGTGGCTGAACAGCCGGTCGGTATTCCTCCCGGATCGGCGCGAACCCTCCCGGGGCTCCCGGGGAGCCGCTCCTGGCGCCCACCGGCTGCGCCGCTCCCTCCTTCTCCTGGACCTCCGGTACGGTGACGCGCTGCGCGACGGGTCCCCGCGCGGGAGGCCGGTGCGGGAGCGGTTCGCCGGCGGACCAGATCTCGCCGGTGGGCGTGGTGGCGCCGATGACCGTGCCGACGAACACACCGATCATGAAGAGGACGGCACCGACGAACGCGGCCAGCAGGACGTCGACGCTCGCGAGGCCGATACCCACGATCACCGCGCAGACCAGCCCGGCGACACCCCCGAGGAAGAGACCGCTGAAGGCCCCGAGCCAGTTCCGCACCACGACCTGCTCCCGGCGCACGTCCCCGTCCCGCCCGTCCCGGACGAGGACCGGCTGGGGGGGAAACGGCTGCGCGGGCGAAGAGGACGGAGGAGATGGCACGGCGGGCGCGTCGGACTCGGGAGTGGAGGCTTCGGGGTCCGTGGAGGCGGACATGGGGACGGACACCACCTGGTGCCCGGGCTCCCCGGCGGTGACCTCCCGTCGAGGAGCACCGGTCACGGCCGGCCCCAAGGCCCCGGCCGGTTCACCGGAACCGGAGTCGATCCCGGCGGCCTCGCGAGGATCCGGCTGCTGAGCATCCCCTGAGATCTCATCAGGTTCCTGTTCCTGAGCGCTCCCGGTGACCTCGTGACGCTCACCGATCCCCGTTGCCGTGCCGCTCGCGTGCGGGGCGGAAGGCGTGGAGGCGGCGAGGTCCTCAGGGACCTCGCTCACCTGGTCCTTTTCAGGGGTGGAAGGCGTCGAAGGGGTCCTGTCCGATACAGAAGGCGTATGAGCCTTACTTGCAGGGGCCTTGTCCGGGGCGCCGTCGTGCACCGCCGCGGAGTTCACCTCGGAGGGGGAATCGTCCTTGGCAGGCGGAGACGGGGGGTTCATCTCAATCCTTTCCGGAAGGTCGGTCACTATGTGGCAGCCGGGATCGTCTTCGACGTGGATGGAGCCGCCGTGGAGTTCGACGATCTCCTTGGTGATGGCCAGGCCCAGCCCGGCACCGCCGTCGTCGGCGGCCCGTCCGGCGTCCAGGCGGGAGAAGCGCTCGAACGCCCGCGCCCGGTCCTCGGCCGCGATCCCCGGTCCCTGGTCGCTCACCCGGAGCCGGACGCCCTCTCCCCTGGCCGCCGCCGCCAGCACCACGGTCCCGCCGTCGGGACTGTGCCGCACCGCGTTGTCCAGCAGGTTGGCGAGGACCTGCGCGAGCAGGTCCGGGTCGGCGCGCACGCTCAGTCCTTCCGGGACCTCGCAGCGGGCCGCCACGCCCTCCCTGGCCAGCACGGCCTCCCGGAGGGCCTGCTCACAGAGCGGGCGCAGCTCGACGTCCTCACGTTCGATCAGCCGGGCACCGGACTCCAGCCGGGACAGGTCGAGCAGCTGCGCGACCAGCCGGCCCAGCCGCTCGGTCTGGGCGAGCGCGGTGCCGAGGGTGACGGGATCGGGCTCCGAGACCCCGTCGACCACGTTCTCCAGCACCGCCCGGAGCGCGGTGATCGGCGTGCGGAGCTCGTGGCTGACATTGGCCACCAGATCCCGCCGCTGCCGGTCGACCTCGCCCAGATCGGCGGCCATCGCGTTGAAGGCTCGGGCGAGCTCGCCGACCTCGTCACGGGAGGTCGCGGTGACCCGCAGGCCGTACCGGCCCTTGGCGATGGTCTGCGCGGCGGCGGCCATCTCGCGGAGCGGCTTGGTCATCCCCCGCGCGAGCAGCTGCACCATGATCAGCGCGAACACGGCGGCCACCGCGACGCGCACGTTGCGCGAGTAGCCGGCGTTGAGGCCGACCTCGTTGACGACGAACGCCGCCACCACGGCCAGCAGGATCACCATGCCGAGCTTCGCCTTGATCCGGCCAAGGAAGTCGAGAGGTCTCAAGGGTCGGCGCATCCCGGTGTCGGAGGGGAAGGGTATACAGGGGTTGAGTGCCGGGGAGGGCGATCGGTTCGGACCGGGGGCTCCCCGCCCGGCGCGGATGGAATCCCCGCCGGACGCGAGCGCCTTTCAGGGCCGTATCGGAACCCGCGTTGACGGCGTGATACGTGTTCACCGCTTGGCTGTGCTCCGTTCCTCAGCGGAGGTCGCGAACCTGAGGTCGCCGGGGCGGTCCGAGCCGGCGAGGGGTGCCCCCGGACGTGCGTTCACTGCCGGACGAGGGCGTAACCGACGCCGTGGACGGTACGGACGACGCCGGGGCCGAGCTTGCGGCGCAGGGCACGGACGTGGCTGTCGACGGTACGGGTCGCCGCGGCCTCGGAGAAGCCCCAGATGTCCGCCAGCAGCCGCTCCCGCTCGAAGACCTGGCCGGGGCGCTCGGCGAGGCGGCAGAGCAGGTCGAACTCGGTCCTGGTCAGCTGAGCCTCGTCGCCCCGCACGTAGACCCGGCGCTCCGCGGTGTCTATCTCGACGTCGGCGACGCGGATGACCGTGTCGGCCACGGCCAGCTGGGAGGCCCGCTCGACCCGGCGGAGCAGGGCGTGCACCCGGGCGACCAGCTCGCGCATGCTGAACGGCTTGGCCATGTAGTCGTCGGCCCCGACCCCGAGCCCCACGAGCAGGTCGGTCTCCTCGCCCAGCGCGGTGAGCATGAGCACCGGGACCGGTCTGGCCGCCTGCATCCGCCGGCACACCTCGAGACCGTCGAGGCCGGGCAGCAGCCGGTCGAGCACCACCACGTCGGGCCCCGTCTTCGCGTAGGCGACCAGCGCCGCCTCCCCGTCCCCGACGACCAGCACGTCGAAGCCCTCGGCGGCCAGCCTGTGGCGTACGGCCCGCGCGATCGTCTCGTCGTCCTCGACCACGAGGACACGTCGTTGCTGAGGGGTTGCCATGCTCGGCAGCGTAGACCGGAGCCGTGCAGAAGACCTGCGGTGAATTGTGAAGGTTCTGCGCACTCACCAGGCCGCGCCGTCTTCAGATGAATCCGGATCGATCGGACCGCGTCCGCCGATCGCGGCCCCCCGCCTGACCCCACATCACCGGCGTGGATGCCAAGACCCATGCGGTCAAGCCCTCGGCGTGGTCTCCGGCCGTCGCGCGGCTCGCATGACGGATACCGCCCGCGGTCGGCGTGTGACCTCGGATACCAAAGGATCGGCGGCACCGCGGGCGGGAGGCATCGAGCCCGGCCACCATATATGACAGGATTGATTTATATAAGTAGAAACTGAAATAGTTGGACCCGTGCACGCCTTTGATGTTCTCGGTGATCCGGTCCGGCGCCGGATCCTGGAACTGCTCGCCGACGGCGAGCGGTCCTCCGGCGCGATCACCGCGGTCATCCGGGAGGAGTTCGAGATCTCCCAGTCGGCGGTGTCCCAGCATTTGCGGGTGCTGCGGGACAACGGGTTCGCGACGGTCCGCGCCGAAGGGACCCACCGCCTGTACTCAGTGGACGCCGCCCCCCTGCAGGAGGTCGACATGTGGCTGGAACGCTTCCGCCGGTTCTGGCACCGGCACCTGGACGCGCTGGCCACCGAACTCGTCCGAGGCAGACGCGAACGCCGCTCGACCGGCAGCGGCCCCAACACCAAGAAAAGTGAGGACCCATGATCGACGCCATCGCCCAGATCAACGCCATCCATCGCGAAGCTGGCACAGTTCGCCCCGGACGTCGACTCCGCACCTGATCAGAACAGGAACATCTGATCGAGGGCCGGCCTTCGAGGGGTTGGAGAAGCACCGGGCGGGACCTCCGCGAGATCGAAGGCCCCGCCCGGGCCGGAGGTCAGGCGAGGATCAGGCGGCGGCCGGTGATCCGGTAGCCGATCCGGGCGAACGAGGCGGCCATGGGCTTGTTGCCCACATCGGTGTTGTCGTTCACCTCGGGCTCCCCCTCGGCGCTGAAGATGTGCAACGCCTCGATGGCCAGGTCGTCGGCGTAGCCGTGGCCGCGGTGGGCCGGGTCCACCCCGAGATAGCCGATCGTGGCGCTCCTGGAGTTGCGGGTGGGCATCACGATGCCGACGAGCTCACCCGACGCGTCGCGGGCGAGCCGCCACCGGCCACGCCCGCCCGGCATGTCCGCGACGTCGGTCACGGTCTGCTCGGCCGTCGCCCGCGCGCCCCGCTCCGCGAGGTGGCGCCGGTCCCAGTCGTCGAGGCTGCCCTCGGTGACGCGTGCCAGCAGGTCCAGCATCACCTCGTCGTCGTCCACCGGGGCGAAGGTGAGCCGGGCGGGCCTGGGCGGCAGGCCGTACTCGGGAGACCAGCGCAGGTTGAGCCGCTCGACGGACTGCCGCAACCCGGCCCGCTCGGCGGCGGCGATCCGGTCGGAGGCGTCGGCGAGCGCGTCGGGACGCTCACGCCAGTCGGCGGGCAGGAACAGGTGGTAGTCGGGCCGGGTGCCGGACGGCGTGGCGTACCCGGGCGTGACCAGCGCCGCGTACGCGGCCCGCAGCAGTGCGGCGCCCACCTCGACCCGGTCGGGCCCGAACCCGGGGTCGAACCAGTCGAGGCTGAAGGGGTGCTCGGAGCCTGGAGGCCCCCAGAATCCGGCCCTGGCGACGACCTCGTCGCCGCGCAGCGCGACCCAGACCCATCCGGACCGGTAGTCGAGCTTGTCGAAGGGCAGGTTGCGGGCGCCCACGCCGGAGGCGGGCAGCGCGCCGTAACGGTGGAACAGGTCGAACTCGTCCGCGTCGAGCGGGCGGAAAAGCAGATCGGACAAGGAAAGCTCCAGAAAGCGGGTGCGCTTCCCGGGTCTCAGGCGGCCTGTCGCCCGAGGCGGGAGCGCGTGACCAGGGTGGCGAACATGTGCTCCTCACCTCCTCACGCTCGAAGGGACGGCCAGGCTACCGATGTGCCCGTCCCATCCTCAACCGGATAAACGGGCGCCGTCCCGGCGGGGCCGGCGACCGGGTGACCGGCGCCATACGGCCTACCCCCGGCGCCGGCCGTGTCGGTACCCGGGCCGTGCGCCGTGCCTGCCCTCACCGGACGCGCCACGCCCCGGCATCGCTAGGTCCGCGACCGTTCCGGCGTTACCGTGACGGAGTGATCGATGTCACCGCGTACCTCCGCAGGATCGGCGTCAGCGTCGACGGACCCCCGAGCGTGGAGTCACTGCACCTGCTGCATCGGGCACACGTGCAGCGAGTGCCGTACGAATGCCTGGAGATCTGGCTGGGCCGGCCGACGACCGTCGACCCCGCGGAGTCGGCCGCGCGGATCATCGGGGGCCGGGGCGGCTACTGCTACCACCTCAACGGGGCGTTCTCCCTGCTGCTGGAGGCGCTCGGCTACCGGGTGAGGAGGCACGTGGGCGGGGTGCAGGGCAAGGCCGAGGGGTCGCCGAACATAGACGGCGGTCATCTCGTACTCACCGTCTCCGGCCTGTCCTGCCCGGACAACCCCAACGGTGAGTGGCTGGTCGACCAGGGCCTCGGCGACGCGATCCACGACCCGCTCCCGCTCGTCGAGGGCACCTACCGGCAGGGCCCCTTCAGCTACGGCCTGCGCCCCTCCGAGGTGGAGCCCGGCGGATGGCGGTTCGACCACGACCCGCGCGGCGGCTTCCTCGGCATGGACTTCCGCATCGAACCCGCCGAGATGTCGGAGTTCGCCGCGATGCACGAGTTCCTGTCCACCTCCCCCGAGTCGGGCTTCGTCCGGGTGGCCACGGTCCAGCGGCGCGACGCGAGCGGTGTCGACGCGATGCGGGGCCTGGTCCTCACCCGTGTCGGCGACCGCGAGCACACCCTGACCGCGCAGACCGAACGTGACTACTTCGAGATACTGGCCGACGTCTTCGCCCTCCATCTGTCCGACGTCACCTCTGCCGAACGCGCCAAACTCTGGCAGCGCCTGTGGACCGCCCACGAGAGATGGTCTGATTTCCAGTGATTCGAGCGGCGGCTCGGTCGAACCGGGAGACATGACCTCTCCCGCCCGTACGAGCGCCTGATCTCAGCTCCAGGCCGCCGGCGGCACGCTCGCTCGATTGAAATGTGCGGGCGCCCGGTCCCGGCTCCATCGCGTTGTGAGGATGCCCATGACACCGCGTAAGCGGACACCAGGGCTCAATGCGGCAGGCGGAATCCCTTTTCATTGGTTCATGTGCCGCTAAGTGACTATGTTGCTGTCCGCGATGGGATAGCGAACGGGGTGAGCAGGATCGACACTCAAGTGCTGGCGGACCGCTATCGGCTGCTCAACCCTCTCTCCGAGGGCGGGGCGGGCACGGTCTGGCTCGCCGCCGACGAGATGCTCGGCCGTGACGTGGCGGTGAAGGAGGTGCGGCTCCCGCCCGACCTCGATCCCGCCAGGCGGCAGGAGGTCCTCGCCTCGGCGCTTCGCGAGGCCAACCTCGCCGCCCGGCTCAAGCATCCCTCGATCGTGACCGTCCACGACGTGGTCATCGACCAGGAACGGCCCTGGCTCGTCATGGAGTTGCTGTCGGGCGCGTCCCTGGAGCAGACGGTCCGCGACCGGAGCCCGCTGCCGGTGCACCAGGTGGCCAGGATCGGCGTGGGCATCCTCAGCGCGCTCGGCGCCGCCCACGCCGCCGGGGTGGTTCACCGCGACGTGAAACCGGGCAACGTCTTCCTCACCAGGACCGGCAAGGCGGTCCTCACCGACTTCGGCATCGCGGTCGTCGACGGCGAGGTCACCTCGGGCCGGACCGGCCACCTGATCGGCTCGCCCAACTACATCGCGCCGGAACAGCTGCGCGGCGAGCGCGGCGGCCCCGCCTCCGACCTGTGGTCCCTCGGCGCCACGCTCTACTTCGCCGTCGAGGGGATACCGCCGCACCCGGCGGAGACCCCCATCGCGGCGATCGGCCGGGTGCTCACCGAGCCGCCCAGGCCGCCGGAGCGCGCGGGCGGGCTGGGCCCGCTGCTGATGCTCATGCTCGACCCGGCTCCCGAGGCCCGGCCGTCGTTCGACGCCGTCGCCCGCTCTCTGGCGGAGCTGGCCATCGGCCATACGCCCGCCGGGGTCGCCGGCACCGCCGGGGTCGCCGGGGTCGCCGGGGTCGCCGGGGTCGCCGGGGTCGCCGGGATTCCAGCCGCCGCACCGCACCTCTCTCCGCCGCCCGCCGCCCCCGCCATCCCTGCCGTCACCGACCCCGTTCCCGCCCCGGTACGACCACCCGAGCCGGGCCGGGGGCGTGCGATGCGATGGGCCGCCGCCGAGATGGCCGGGATCGCGGCGGTCATCGGGGTCACCTTCGGGGTGACGTTCCTGCTGACCTCGGACCCGACGTCCGCCGAGAGGGTGGTCAGGCTCAGCGAGAGTCCCGGCGCCTTCAGCACCCCCGTGGACGTGTGCGAGCTCATCCCCGGTACCAGGGCCAGGCAGCTGCTGCCCGCGCTGGCGGGCGAAGGCAAGCCCACCAACAACGGGGGCTGCCAGTGGGCGGCCAGGGGCATGGGACTGGAAGTGCGTCTCCCCGGTACCAACAAACAGTGGGGCAGGAGCCCCCGGCAGGCCCATGAGCTGTTCGTGAACCAGCGCCAGGGCGCCATACCGAGCGGGGAGAGCGCCTGGAGCTGGCCGGAGATCCAGGCCGGTGTCCGCTCCGCCCGTTCCACGGCGCCGACGGCCGTGGCCCCCGTCGGGGATGAGTCGTTCGGCTACGACGTCTACGAGAACCGCATGACAGGCAGGCTGGAGCAGAGCTACGTGATCATCCGCGTGGACAGCCTCGTGCTGGAGGTCGGTTACACCGTGGTGGACGGCAGCAAGGACGGCCCGGCGATCCAGGCGGGCGCCCACACAGCCGCGACGTGGGTCGCGAACGCGTTGAACAACCAGAAAGCGGGCGAATGAACCATCCAGACGTCCCCCTGTCGCAGGGCAGGCACGCGGGCGGGCACACCGCTCCCGCGCCGGGGCCGGGGATCGCCGGAGCCGGGGTCCCGCCCATGCTTGAGCAGAACTCGCTGGAACAGGTGATCACCCGGTTCGGGCCGATGCCCCCGCAGCGGGCCGCGATGGTCGGCGTGGCCGTGCTGGACCAGCTCGTGGTGATGCACAGGCAGGGCATGCTGCACGGGGATGTGCGGCCGAGCTCGGTGCTGCTCGGCCCGTACGAGCAGATCATCCTCGCCCCGCCTTCCCTGCCGTCCTCGCTCTTCACCTCTCCCGAGGGCGTGACCAGCCCCGCCGCCGACCTGTGGTCGCTCGGCGCGACCCTCTACACCGCCGTCGAGGGCCGCCCGCCGTCGCCGGGCGGCTCCCTGGACAACGCGGGCCCGATCGCGCCCGTGCTGTTCCGGCTGCTCGCGGGCGATCCCGCCCAGCGGCCCGACCCGGACACCCTGCGCAAGATCCTGCTCGACGTCTCCCAGCACCGTCCGGAACCTCCCGCCTCACCACCCCCCGGGGGTGCGCCCTCCCAGGTCTCCGGCCCCGCGGGCCCCGCGGTCTCCGTCCCCGCCGCCCCAGGGGCACCGGCGGCCTTCGGGCAGGCGCCCCTCCCGGCCGCCGGGGTACCGGCCTCCCAGCCGCCGGGCGACCTCGGAGCACCCTCCACAGGGCAGGAGGGCGGGACCGTTCCGGTCACCGAGGCGGAGGTGACCACGCCCTTGAGGAAGAACCCGGCCGAGCAGACATCCGCCGTCACCGCCGGGCTCCCCCTCCAGGACATCCCGGCCCCCCAGCAGGCCGCGCCCCCTTCTCCGGACACGCCGACCGCCTGGCAGGGCCCGATCCCTCCCCTGGACACACCGGCCGCCTGGCAGAGCCTGCCCCAGGGCCCGTCCCACTCCGGCGCGCCCTTCCAGCACGGTGCCCCGCTCCCCCTGGACGCCCCCACCTCACGCGAGCCGGCCCCCGTCCCCGGCGCGGCGAGAGAGACGGCGGACGAGCCCACCGAGCGTTCCACCCGGGCGACGGGGATACTCGTACCCCGGCCGGTCGTGGCGCTGACCGGGGTGCTGCTCTTCGGCATGGCGGTCAGCATCGGCATCCTGCTCACCTCGGTGCTCGCCAACGCAGACGACGACATCTCCGCCGAACCCTCCGGGGCCAAGGGGCGCTTCGCCGCGGCGCCCCGGGCCTGCGGCCTGCTCGACGACAAGCAGGTGAACCAGCTGGTGCCGGGATTCAACAGCTCGGAGATCGAACACTCGGCGTGCGACTGGCTCAACCGGCACGACTGGCGCAAGCCCAACGTGGAGAAGTACGACCTGCGGGTCCGGCTGATCGCCCAGAAGCAGAACGGGTCGGAGGTCGCGAGAGCGAAGGAGTACCTGGCCGGCAAGAAGAAGGACATCCTCGACAAGGGCCAGTTCGCCACCCCCAAGCCGCTCCCGCCCAAGGACCTGCGGGGGATCGGCGAGGAGGCGTTCACCTCCAGCGGCTACAACCCCATCACCCTGTACGGCGGCTCCTACAAGACGACGGTGGTCTTCCGGATCAGCAACCTGATCGCCGAGGTCGAGTACGAGCGGGGCGGCGTCAAGGAGGACCCGGACGGCAAGATCGCCGAAGGCGCGTTGCAGGCGGCACGCTGGCTCACCGAGTCCCTGAAGACCGATGGCTGACCCGGCGGCCGGCCCGCTGCCCGTGCTGGCGGGCCGCTACCGGGCACTCGCTCGGCTCGGCGCGGGCGGGATGGGCGTGGTGTGGCGGGCCCGTGACGAGCTCCTCCACCGCGAGGTGGCGATCAAGGAGGTCACGCTCGCCCCGCACCTGCCCCAGGAGCACCGTGACGAGATGCGGGAGCGCACCATGCGCGAGGCCCGCGCCGCCGCCAGGCTCGGGCACCCGTCCATCGTGGCCGTCCACGACGTCATCGCCCAGGACGGCCGCCCGTGGATCGTGATGGACCTGGTCAGGGGCCGTTCGCTGGACGACGCGATCCGCGCCGACGGACCGCTGCCGCCGCACCGGGTGGCCGTGATCGGCCTGGCCGTGCTGGACGCGCTGACACTCGCGCACAGCCGGGGCATCATGCACCGCGACGTCAAACCGGCCAACATCATGCTCGCCCAGGACGGCGGGGTGCTGCTGACCGACTTCGGCATCGCCGCGGTGGAGGGCGACGCCCAGCTCACCTCACCGGACGCGCTGGTCGGCTCCCCCGGCTACATCGCCCCCGAGCGGCTGCGCGGCACCGGCGACGGCCCGTCCGCCGACCTGTGGTCCCTGGGCGCGACCCTGTACGCGGCGGTCGAGGGCCAGGGGCCCTTCCGGCGCGACACGCCGGTCGCCACCATCGGTGCGGTGCTCACCCAGGAGACCCCTCCTCCTTCCCGGGCCGGGCAACTGGCTCCCGTACTCCTGGCCATGCTGGCCAAGGATCCCCGGCAGCGCCCGGGAGAGTCGGGGCTGCGCGCCGCGCTGCGGCAGGTCGCCCAGGGACTGCCGGCGGGACCGCTCTCCCCGGCGACCGGACCGCAGGTTCCGCCGCCCCAGGCCGCGGCACCCCAGGCCACGGCTCCGGCACCGGCCAGACCGCGCCGTACCGGCCTGATCGTCGGAGCCGCGCTGGCCGTGGTCGCGGCGGCGGTGGCCGGTACGGTGCTGCTGACCATGGGCGGGCCGGAGACCCCCGAGACACCGTCGCGGGCGGCGAACGCCGGGCGGTTCGCCACCGCCCCCGACCCGTGCACGCTGCTGACCGGACCCCAGGTCGAGGTCGCGGTGCCGAGCGCGTCGCCGCTGTCCATGAAGGCCAAACAGAACAGTGAGCCCTCCTGCAGCTGGGACGACCTGCTGGGCACCGCCCGTCCCGACCGCAGGCTGCGGGTCGCGGTCGGTCACAAGGCTCCCACCCCCGGCAAGAGCGGCCCCGACACCGCCCACGCGTTCTTCGTCGCCGAACGCACCTCGGTCGTCGCCGACCAGGGCAACGGCCTCCTGGGTTCCACCGGCCCGCTCAGGAACATCGGCCGGGTCGGGGCGGAGGCGTTCTCCTACGACGTGGTCGCCCTGGACCGGATCCACTCCGTGATCCGGTTCCGGGTGAGCAACCTGCTGGTCGAGGTCAACCTGTCGGAGGCGGGAAAGCGTGCCGGAACCGCGCTGCGGCAGGATGCCCTGAAGATCGCGCGCCAGGTCTCCGAGGAGCTGAACAGCCGTGACTGAGAAACGCGCCGCGACGGGAGGGTTCGCGTGACCGATCCCAGCCTCCTGGCCGGGCGCTACCGTCTGCTGGAGCGCCGCGACCGCGCGGGCACGAGCTGGCGCTCGCGCGACGAACTGCTCCGCCGCGACGTCACGATCTCCGAGGTGCCGCTGCCGCCGCCCGGACCGTCCCGCGACCGCCTCCTCGACCAGATCCGCGCGGCCGCGGGCCTGCGGCACCCCGGCGTCACCGCCCTGCACGACGTGATCTCGGGTCCCGACCGGCTGTGGCTGATCATGGAGTCGGTCGAGGGGCGCTCGCTGCTCCAGTCCGTCCGGGCGGACGGCCCGCTCCCCGCCGAGCGGGCGGCCGAGATCGGGCTCCGCGTGCTGGACGCGCTGGCCGCCGCCCGCGAGCTGGGCGTCCACCTGGCCGCCGCTCCCGACAGCGTGCTGCTCGCCACCGACGGGCGGGTGGTGCTGACCGGCGTCGCCGCCCTCGGGCCCGCCGACGAGCTGCGCGACCTGGGTGCCACCCTGTTCACCGCCGTCGAGGGCCGGGCTCCGCACACCGGTTCCCGTCCGGCTCCGCTGACGGCGGACGGTACGCCGCTGGCCGAACCCGGCAGCGGCTCGACGGCCTCCGGCCCGCTGGCCCCGCTGGTCGAGGAACTGCTCGCCGCCGGGCCCGGCCACCGGCCCGACGCCACCTCGGTACGGCTGACCCTGGAGCGGGTCGCCCCCCGGCCCGCCCACGGCGGACACCGGGAGCCCGGAGCCCGCACCGGCCCCCGCAGGACGCCTGTCCTCGCCGCCGCTGCCGCCGCCCTCGCCGTACTCCTCCTGGGCGCCGCCTACTGGTTCTGGCCCCGCGCCACCGAGTCCACTGCGGGGTCCACGGCGGGGGCCACGCCGGTCGCGCTGCCCACCGCCTTCGCGCGCACGCCCGACCCCTGCTCGCTCATCTCCACCAAGCAGGCGGACGACCTGGCACTGGACACCACTCCCACAAGGAAGGGCAAAGAGTGCGAGTGGAAGACCAATGACTCCGGGCAGCCTCCGAACCTGCGGTACACCCTGTGGATCTCCGCCTTCGGCTTCACCTCCGACGAGGCGGCCCGGCGTAACCACGCGAGGTTCCGCAAGGAGACCCGCGAACGGACCAGGACGGATGCGGGAGCCACTCTCACCCACGTCAAACCGGTGGAGGCACTGGCCGGGATCGGCTCCGAGGCCTACCGCAACGAGGTCACCAACCAGCTGACCTACAGCAGCTCCGTGGGCTTCCGCGCGGCCAACCTCGTGATCATCGTCCAGTACCAGCGCGGCGTCCCCGAAGACGCCAACGGCACCACCGGCGAGGGAGCGCTGAAGGTCACCCGGTGGATCCTCGAAAGGCTCAGCCGCGAGAGCTGAGCCCCGGTCCGGACCTCAGCCAGGCAGCAGGAAGCGGACCTCGCGGCGTTCGAGTGGCCGACCGCAGGCTCTGCACAGCAGTACCGGCCGGAAGGCCGCGCCGCAGCGCAGGTGGGTGATGGACAGAGCCGAATCCTCGGAGGCGGGGAGCTCGCGCTGGGCCCAGTCGACCAGGAGGGCGAAGACCTCGAAGAAGGCCAGCCCCCGGTCGGTGAGACGGTAGGAGCCGTCGGGCCGGGGCTCGAAGACGCCCAGCTCGACGAAGCGGCGCAGCCGGTCGGTGAGCACCGAGGGCGCGATGCCGAGGCCGGACTGGAAGTCGACGAAGCGGCGGGTGCCGAGGAACGCCCCGGCCAGCACGCTGGTGCTCCACCGGTCACCAAGGATCTCCATCGACGCCGGGCAGTAGCCGATCAGGTCGGCCGGGGTTCCGGAGCGGACCGTACGGCGGTGCCGCCGAGGCGGGCCGATCCGGGAGAAGGCGGCCTGCGGCCCCGGCTCGGTCCTGGTGTCGCGGGCGCTCATCGGCTCCAGGCAGACCCCGCACCCGAGGCGGGGCTCGGCGTCCTGACCGCACAGCTCGTGCAGCAGCGGGGGAAAGCGCCCCGGGGAGACCCAGTCGCGCTCCCACGCCTGGATGGCCACCAGCAGTGCCCACAGCCGGAGTCCGCGCTCCGTCAGCCGGTACTCGTAGCGGGTGCGGCCGTCGCGGTACGCCGACAGCTCGAAGATGCCGTGGTCGACCAGTTCCCTGAGCCTGGCCGCGAGGACCGACTCGGAGATGCCCAGCGCGTCGCGCCAGCCCGCGAAGGTCCGGATCCGCAGCAGGAACGCCCGCTGCAGGATCAGCAGCACCCACCGGTCTCCCAGGATCGCCAGCGCCTGCCCGATCGCACCGAGTTCGGCTCGCACCGGCTCCCGCTCAGCGCCGTCCACAACGTGTCCTCCAGATGGTCGCGTGGTCGTTCCCGGTAAACATGATCGTTCCGGCCTCCGGCGAAACCGCCGAACCACCAATCCACCACTACCCGGACAGGCCGCCGCGATCCCCGGCGGGACCGCGGTCACGGAATTCGCCGGGGCGTCCAGAGCAGGCGAGGCGGCTCCGGCATGGCGGCGCTCAGGGCACTGGCGGAGCGGCGGGAATCACGATATATCTCGGTTGGAACCGTGCGGCGGATCCACACGTTGGACTGGCGACGCACAATGAAATACAGACGGGGCATCCGCCCCGCGTTCGGAGGATGTTGAGGATGTCGCCAATCCAGAAGTACGCGATCGGCGCCGGAGCAGTGGTGTTCCTGTCGTGGCTGTTCCTGCCAGGTTTCCTGACGCTGCTGATCCTCCTGGGCGTCGTCGCCGCCCCGGTCGTCGGCTACCTGATGCTCGACCCGTCCCAGCGCGAACGGCTCAAGCGCGCCCGACGCCGCGGTCTCGGCCGCTGACGCGAAGACCGTCCCGCCCGTCGAGGCCCGGCCTCGCGAGCCCACGTTCCGGGGTCGCGACAGCCGGGCCTGCGGGGGACCGTGAGGGGCCCGGCCGGTCAGGCGGTGGCGGTCACCAGCTCCGATTCCACCCGGCGGGTGACCTTGCGCTCGAACACGAACGAGAGCAGCGGCACGGTGCCGGCGAGCATCACCCCGAGAATGTACGGCCACGTCCAGCGCGCCTTCATGCCCAGGTTCATCGCGGCCACGAGATAGAGCATGTAGAGGAAGCCGTGGATCGGGGAGACGATCTTCGAGGGCTCCTCGATGCCGAAGCCGTACCTGAGCACGATGCAGGTGACCAGGACGAGCAGCATCACGCCGACGATGTACGCCAGGATGCGAAAGGGCTTGAGAGCGGATTCCACGGTCGGTTACCTCGGTCTTGGGGTTCGGTTCACGGGACGGTGCGAGCGGGCAGAGCGGGGGTTTCCGGAGCGGCGTCGGGAGCGGGGGCGGGGGTGTCCTCCCGCGCGCGGCCGCGCAGCGCGTCGCGTACGAAGTGCCACCACATGAAGACCGCGAACAGTCCGAAGATCCACCACTGGGCGGCATAGGCGAGGTTGCGCCAGGTGAGCACCCCGGACTGGGTCGGCGGGGGGACGTTCACCGGCTTGGCCGCGACCGCGGGAGCCGGTGACTGCTCGGCGGCCACCACGAACCCGTTACGCAGTTTCGTGTCCCGCCAGAGGTTGATCAGTTCGGCCGACGACACGGTCAGCACCTGCCCCTGCGGCAGCTGCCGGGTCCGGCGCTGGACGCTGTCGGTGGCCTCCGAGGGCTGCAGCCGCCCACTGACGGTCACCCTGCCCTCGGGCACGGCCGCCACGGCGGGATCCTGCGCCGTGGCCACCCAGCCACGCACGACGGGAACGAAGGTTCCGTCGCCGAGATCAAGCGCCGTGAGCAGCCACAGGCCCCCGTCTCGTTCGGCCACCAGCAGCTGCTTCGAGGCGTCGTAGGTGCCTTCCGCGGTCACCCTGCGGCTGACCGCGTCGGCCGTCATGTGCTCTCCGGGTGCGGTGAGGGTGGCGACCGCCACGGGGGCGGGGTCGACCGACGCCCGGGGCCCACCGGACTCCTCGAAGACGCCGAGCTGCCACCTGCCCAGCAACCCGCACACGACGAGGGCCCCGATCGCGAGCAGGTGGAGCACCACCACGCGGGCGGAGAACAGGATGCGGAGCATGACACCACGCTATCCGCCCCGGTAGGCGGTCCGGTCCTCAGCACCCGCCTCGGCCCGGCGCGAGAACACGCCTCCCGTGAAAGTGGACAAATCAGTGTTGGGGAGGCATCCGATATCGCTAAAGTCATCCCCATGTCTGATCCTCAGCAGATTGACCCCGCGGGCAACACCCAGGCGTTCCGCGCGTTCGCCCAGCGCAAGGACCCGGAGGCCGCCCCCGAGAAGCGGTCGCTCGCCCTGCCGATCACGGCGGCCGTGGTGGTCGCGGTGCTGGTCATCGTCGTTGTGGCCGCATACCTGCTGCTCTAACAACCGAACAGTCCGGAGCGCCGACGGCACCGCCCTCGGCGCTTTTCGCGTTCCCTGACGACGGGAACGTGCCGACCGGTCGGTGTGAGGAGGCTCACCGCGCCACGCGTATGGACGACGCGACCACCGCTCTCTAAATTAGACATGGAATCTAATAGTAATGAGCACGGAACGCTCTCATCGCCGCAGCCGGAACCGGCGGAGAGCCCGTGCCGCCCGAGAGGTCGCCGACGGCAGAGGTCAGCAAGGAGATCGCATGAGCACGCATCCCGGGATCACGATCATTGGCACCGGCTTCGCCGGACTGGGCATGGCGATCAAGCTCAAGGAAGCCGGATACCACGATTTCGTCATCCTGGAGAAGGCCGGCGACCTGGGCGGGACCTGGCGGGACAACACCTACCCCGGCTGTGCCTGCGACGTCCCCTCGCACATGTACTCCTTCTCGTACGAGCTCAACCCCGGCTGGTCGCGGATGTTCGCGCCCCAGGCCGAGATCTGGGACTACCTGCGCGCCTGCGTCGACAAGTACGGCCTGGCGGAGCACCTGCGGTTCGGCAAGGAGGTCGTCGGGCTGGAGTACGACGACACGACCCGCGACTGGCGGGTGAGCGTCGCCGGAGAGGAGCCGTTCACCACCAACGCCGTGATCTCGGGCATCGGCGCGCTGCACGTGCCCTCGCTGCCCGCGATCCCCGGCCGCGAGAGCTTCGCGGGCCCCTCCTTCCACTCGGCGGAGTGGGACCACTCGGTGGACCTGACCGGCAAGCGGGTCGCGGTCATCGGCACCGGCGCCTCGGCCGTCCAGTTCGTCCCCCAGATCGCCGGGAAGGTCTCCCGCCTCCACCTCTTCCAGCGCACGCCTCCCTGGATCCACCCCAAGCCCGACTTCCCCTTCTCCTCCCGGGCAAAGCGGATCCTCGGCCTGCCCGGCGCCGCCAGGGCGCTGCGCAACTCGATCTACTGGGCGCTGGAGACCCGCGCGCTGGGCTTCACCGTCGACCCGCGTCTGATGAAGGTCCACCAGAGGATGGCCCTGAGCCACCTCGCCAAGCAGGTCCCCGACCCGGCGCTGCGCGCCAGGCTCACCCCCGACTACACGATCGGCTGCAAGCGCATCCTGATCTCCAACGACTACTACCCGGCACTGGGCAGGGAGAACGTCGAGCTGATCACCGAAGGGGTACGGGAGATCAGGGAGAACTCGATCATCGACTCCACCGGCAGGGAGATCGAGGTCGACGTGATCGTCTACGGCACCGGCTTCAAGGTCGTCGAGGCGCTGGACGAGCAGCGGATCATCGGCAGGAACGGCAGGAAGATCCAGGAGGCCTGGCAGGACGGCGTGGAGGCCTACTACGGCATCACCACCGCCGGGTTCCCGAACCTGTTCTTCCTGCTCGGCCCCAACACCGGCCTGGGGCACAACTCGGTCGTCTTCATGATCGAATCCCAGGTCCGGTACGTTCTCGACTGCCTGCGCCTGCTGTCGAGGACGAAGGCCAGGGCCATCGACGTACGCCCCGAGGCACAGCGCGACTACAACGACCGCCTTCAGGGGCGCCTGAACCACCTGGTCTGGAACGAGGGCGGCTGCCGGAGCTGGTATCTCGACGAGCACGGCGTCAACAGGACGATCTGGCCGGGCTTCACCTTCGAGTACTGGGCACGCACCCGGAGGCTGAGGCCGGAGGCCTACGAACTGATTCCCTGACTGATCCGGCGGCGCGGCCGAGGCCGCGCCGCCGGACGTCCTTGCGTACCGCCGCGACCGGCTACCCGCGCTCGTTCACCACCAGCGCGCTGCCACCGCCGCGCCGGGTCGGTTCCGCCACCGCCTGGAGCCTCCCGTGCCGCAGGAACTCGACGGCCGTGGCCGCGCCGATCTCGGGATTCAGCACGAGGCTGTGCCCCTGGCGCGTGAGCTCGGCGCCGTAGCGATCGATGAACGCCTGCTCGGCCTGGGTCTGGGCGGTGTTGCGCTGCGTGGCCCGGGGGGCGGCGAGCGCCTCGGGCAGCGACATGCCGAAGTCCCAGCGGTTGACGAGGATCTGCAGCACCGTGGTGATGATCGTCGAGCCGCCGGGGGACCCCAGCGCGAGCAGCGGCCGGTCATCGCTCAGGACGATCGTCGGCGCCATCGAGGAGCGGGGGCGCTTGCCCGGCGCGGGCAGGTTCGGGTCGCCGGGGGCGGGGCCGAAGGTGAAGTCGGTCAGCTCGTTGTTGAGCAGGAAGCCCCTGCCGGGGACGACGATTCCGTTGCCGCCGGTCGACTCGATGGTGATGTTGTAGGCGACCACGTTGCCCCACCGGTCCACGACCACCAGGTGCGTGGTCTCCGGCCCCTCCTTCGCCACCTCGGGGGCCGCCGCGGACGGCACCGCCTGGCACGGCCCGTACATCCCGTCGGGGTCACCGGGCGCGGCCGGGTGCGGCATCGCCCGCTCGCCGATCAGGCAGGCGCGCTCCTTGGCGAACCCGTCGGAGAGCAGTTCCTTCAGCGGGACGCCGGGGATGTCCCCGACGTACTTGCCCCGGTCTGCGAAGGCGAGCCTGGACGCCTCCAGGTACTCGTGCTCACCGACCTCGGGCAGGGCCTCAAGGATGTTGAGCGCCTCGCCGACCGTCGAGCCTCCCGAGGACGGCGGCGCCATGCCGTACACGTCCATGCCCTTGTACGTCACCTTCGTGGGCGGCCGTTCGAGCGCCCGGTACGCCTTCAGGTCGGACAGCTCCATCAGCCCCGGCCGCACGTTACGGGTGGATCCGGGGGTGACCGGTGGTTTCTTGACCGTGGCCACGACCTCGGCGCCGAGGGCACCGCCGTACAGCCACTCCCCGCCCAGCCTGCCGAGCCTGCGATAGGTGTCGGCCAGCTCGGGGTTGCGGAAGGTGGAGCCGACCGGCGGCGGGGCGCCGCCCGGCAGGTAGAGCTTGGCCGTGGAGGTGAAGTCCTTGAAGCGGGCGGCGTTGGCGGCGGTCTGGTCGTAGAAGGTTTGGTCGACCTTGAACCCCTTGGTGGCGACGTCGATCGCGGGTTTCAGCGCCTGGCGCAGCGAGAGCGTGCCGAACCTGCGCAGCGCCAGCTCCCACTGGGCCACGCTGCCGGGCACCCCCGCCGAAAGTCCGCTGGTCACGGCGTCGTCGAACGGGATGCCCTCCAGGGAGGCCGGGCCCATCGCCTTCGGCGCGGCCTCCCGGCCGTCGATGGTGTGGACCTTCTTGCGGCGCGCGTCGTAGTAGACGATGAACCCTCCACCGGCCAGTCCCGCCGAGTAGGGCTCGGTCACGCCCAGGGTGGCGGCCGCGGCGACCGCGGCGTCCATGGCGTTGCCGCCGTCGCGCAACACGCCCAGCGCGGCCTTGCTGGCGTCGAGGTCGACGGTCGAGACCGCACCACCGGACCCCTCGGCGACGGGTTTCTTCTCCACCTGCGACACCGGTGGAGACACCGCGGATGGGGACAGTGCGGGTGGAGACGCCAGCGCGGGCTGGACAAGCAGTAAGGAACTTCCCACCAAGATCCCCGCCAGGGGGGTGATGCGACGACTGATCATGATGACCTCCCGCAGACAGCTTGACTCAGCCGGTGACCCTTGTCAGCCCCTTCCCTCCCCCAAAGGGTGTAGTGCCACATACATCACTGAAGGGACGCAAACGCCACGAAAGCGCACGTAAAGTGCTGAGCGTGCGTGCCAAATCCCGGTGGATCGACCTCCTCCTCCCGCTGTTCGTGGGGGCTCTCCAGGTCATGGGCACCCACAGCGTGCAGTGGTGGCAGGTCCACGACACCGGCATGCTCCGCGTCCCGCTCGATCCACCGGGATACGCGCTACTACTGGCCGGGCCGCTGGCCCTGGCCGTCCGGCGCCGCCACCCGGCGCTCAGCGTGGCCGTCGCGGTGGGCTCGACCCTGCTCTTCATCGCCCTCGGCTACGCCTACGGCCCGGTCTTCCTCAGCCCGATCATCGCGTTCTACCTCGCCGTGGTCGGCGGCCACCGGCGGGTGGCCCTGCCGCTGTGGGGCCTGGCCTACGTGTTCTTCGTGGTCTACACGTCCTGGTTCGCCCCGGCGCTCTCTCCGGGGTGGTTCCACAACCTCGCGATGGCCGCGCTGATGGGCCTGGTACTGGCGGTGGCGGAGTTCTCCCGGGCCAGGAACGAGCGGCAGGCCGAGCACGAACGGGTGGAGCGGGAGGAGGTGCGGCGGCAGGCCAGCGAGGAGCGGCTGACCATGGCGCAGGAGTTGCACGACGTGCTCGCGCACAACATCTCCCTCATCCACGTCCAGGCCTCCACCGCGCTGCACCTCATCGAGGACCACCCCGAGCAGGCACGGACCGCGCTCACCACGATCAAACAGGCGTCCAAGGACGTGCTGACCGAGATGCGCTCGGTGCTCAACGTGCTCCGCGACGGCGCGCCCCGCTCCCCGACCGCCGGGCTGGACCGGCTCGACGAACTCATCGAGCGCAGCGGGCTGCGGGTCGTCAAGAACGTCACCGGCGAGGTCAGGCCGCTGCCTCCCGGGGTCGACCGGGCCGGTTACCGCATCGTTCAGGAGGCCCTGACCAACGTCACCAGGCACGCCCCGGGCGCCTCGGTCACGGTCGCCCTCGACTACGGCCGCCGCGCACTGACCCTTCGGGTCACCGACTCGGGCGGCAACGCCCCCGGAGAGAATCTCGGCAGCGGCAACGGCGTCCCCGGCATGCGGGAACGGGCCTCGGCCCTCGGGGGAACGCTGACCGCCGCACACCATGGAAGGGGCTTTCGCGTCGAGGCCCGGCTGCCGATCCCGGAGGAGTCCGAATGATCAAGATTGTCCTCGCCGACGACCAGGCCCTCGTCAGGGCGGGGTTCCGGGCCCTGCTGGACGCACAGCCGGGGATGACCGTGGTGGCCGAGGCCGGCGACGGGTCCCAGGCCCTGCGACTGGCCGCCGAGCACGAGCCGGACGTGGTCCTGATGGACATCCGCATGCCCGGCATGGACGGGCTGACCGCCACCAGGGAGATGCCTCCCGGTCCGAAGATCATCATCTTGACCACCTTCGAGCTCGACGAGTACGTCTTCGAGGCCCTCCGCAACGGCGCCAGCGGCTTCCTGGTCAAGGACACCGAACCGGCCGAGCTCATCCAGGCCGTCAGGGTGGTGGCCGGAGGCGACGCGCTGCTCTCCCCCAGCGTGACCCGCCGCCTGATCGCCGAGTACGCCAGCCGCGCCAAGGAGCCGCACCGCAGCCGTGATCTCGACCTGCTCACCGACCGCGAGCGCGAGGTCCTCACCCTGGTCGGCACCGGGATGACCAACGACGAGATCGCCGGCAAGCTCTTCATGAGCCCCGCCACCGCCAAGACCCACGTCAGCCGGACCATGATGAAACTCCATGCCCGCGACCGCGCCCAGCTCGTCGTCATCGCCTACGAATCCGGCCTCGTCCGCCCCGGCTGGGTCTGACGGCTCAGATCCCGGTAAAGGCTCCCGCCCGCTCGACCCACTTGCGATACTCAACGTGTTCATCAGAACACGAAGGGACATATCTTCACGGTCATGACATCGCGACGGAGCCACGCCCACCTGCGCCCCTCCCCCGAGACCTCGTCCCAGCCCCTGCCAGGTACGGCGCGCGAGCTCTTCGACGCGCTCCCGCAACTCCCCGGGCTGCGGACCGAGATCATCGACGGAAGACTGATAGTGAGCCCGCTGGGCACCCCCGAACATGCCCGGATCGCAATGCGTTTGTACAGAGCCCTCCTTCCCCTCATCGAAGAGAAGGAGTGGGACGGCTTCAGCGGCAACGTAGACGTCTGCGTCGACGGACCACGCGACCCTATCGTTCCCGATTTCGTGCTGGCCCAGGTCGACTGCCCACGCTGGGGAGCCCGCGAGCTGCTCTCCTCCGGCCTGCTCATGGTGGCCGAGATCGTGTCGCCGGGAAGCGTCATCGACGACCGCGACCGCAAGCCCGACATCTACGCCTCCGGTGGCGTCCCGGTGATGCTCCTCATCGACCCCGTGGCCACCCCCGCCACCGTGACGGTCCTCAGCGACCCCAAGGAGGGGGCGTACCGGACCTCCACCCGGGTCGAGATGGGCTCGCACCTGCACATCCCGGAACCGGTCGACTTCACCCTCGACACGTCGATCTTCGCGACCGCCCAGGGCACCGTGTGACGGACGGCGTCGCGTCCCCGGCGGCAGGAAACGGGACGTCCGGTAAGGGCGACATAAGCGTTGGGTAAGGAAATGTCACTGTCGGTTAACCTCCGGCGGGATTAGGTTTACTCCGTGGGGATCTGGAGTCGTACCGGAGACATCCGCTGAGCGCGGGGGCGGCCACGCTGTTCGCCGGAGGGCTCGCTGCGGGGCTGGTGGCGGGCACCACCTCGTGCGCGGCCGTGCAGGGCGGCCTGCTCACCGGACTCTCCTCCGGCGGCCGATCGGCCTGCTCCGGCGGGCGCGGCGGGCTCGCCTCGGGGCCGTCGAACCCCGCGAAGCCGTCGAACCTGGCGGCCGTCGCGCTCTTCCTGGCCGGGCGCTTCGGCTCCCATGTGGCGGCCGGGGCACTGCTCGGACTGGCGGGGTCCACCGTACAGCTGGGCCCCCAGCTCAGGGCCGCACTGCTCGTCGTGGCCGGAATCGCGGTCATGATCTTCGGAATCCGCACGTTCGGCCGCGAGCGGGACCACGGCCCCGAACCGGACGGGCACGGCTGCGAACACCCGCCGGAAAGCGGCGAGCCGGACGGTGGCCACGGACCCGACGGGGCCGCGGACGGGCGCGCCTCCTGGCGCGGCGCCGTCTCCCGGATCACCGCTCCCGCGCCCAGGGCGGTGGCGCTGGGCGCGGCGACGGTCCTGCTGCCGTGCGGGGTGACGCTCAGCGTCGAGATGGTGGCGGTGTCCAGCGGGTCGGCGTCGGGCGGGGCCGCGGTGATGGCGGGGTTCGTGGCCGGGACGGCACCGGCGTTCGCACTGCTCGGACTCATCCTGCGGCGGGCCGCCGCCACCAGGCTGGCGGCGCTGGCGGGGGTCGTCGCGCTGGCGGCGGGCCTGTGGACCGTCTCCTCGGGGCTGCGCCTGGGAGGCTGGCTCCCCGGATCCGGCGGCCCGGCGCTGGCGGCGGGCCACCCCGCGCCGGCGACGGACGGCCCGGCGGGAACCGCCACGCGCACCGGCGGCGTGCAGCGGATCGAGATCTGGGCCACCCGCGACGGCTACCGTCCCGGCGTGGTGACCGGCCGCGCGGGAGTGCCCACCGAACTCGTCTTCCACCTGGGGGGCGATCCCGGCTGCACCCGGACGCTCACCATCGACGGCCGCGACGTGGCGCTCCCCGCCACCGTGCGGCTCGGCGCACGGGACGCGGGTTCCCTGCGTTACAGCTGCTCTATGGGAATGTACGTGGGATTCGTCAAATTCGTCTGAGCCGGACGCGAGACGGAACTCCAGGATTACCCTCCGCGATCGAGCGGTTACATGGCACCCTGTGATCTGTCGGCTGCGTGCCGTCGGCAAGGAGGGGACATGGGGTGGTGGCCTGACGACCCGGAGGCGAGCGCGGGGCTGATACCCACCCCCCGGAGCACTGAGCACGAGAACGACACGGACGGCGAGACGGAGCTGCTGCTCTCCGCGCACGGTGGTGACGTGCAGGCCGCCCACCTGCTCGGCCGCCACTTCGCGCAGCAGGGCGACCGCTCGGCGGCGCGGCACTGGTGGGAGCGCGCGGCGGCCGCGGGCAACCTCGACAGCGCCTACAACCTGGGCGTCTGGCACGAGAAGCACGGCACCCCCGCGGAGGCCGCGAGGTGGTACGAGCTGGCGGCCGACGCCGGCGACGTCGAGGCCGCGGTGAACCTGGCGACGCTCCTGCTCGACCAGCACGGCGACGCCCCGGCTGCCCGGCGGTGGTACGAGAGGGCGGCCAGGGCGGGCTCCCGTGCCGCGGCCAGGAGGCTCGCGCTGCTCTGCGAGGACGCCGGCGAGACGAAGTCCGCCGGGGAGTGGCACCGCAGGGCCGCGATGGACGGCGATCTGGCCTCGGCCCACGACCTGGGGTTCCTCGCCTACGCCTCCGGCGAGGACGACGAGACGCTGCGTTGGTGGGAGCTGGCCGCCCGGGGCGGTCACGCCGACGCGGCCTACCACCTCGGCCTTTTCCTGCAGGCCAACCGCGATCCGGAGGGGGCGGAGGCGTTCTACCGGCTGGCCGCCAGGAACGAGCACCCCGGAGCCGCGTCCCAGCTCGGCGGGATCGCGCTCTCCCTCGGCGACCTGCGCACCGCTCGCGCCTGGTTCGAGCGGGCCGCCTGCACCGGCAGGATCGACGACCAGCGGACCGCGGGGTTCGTGTGCGTGGAGATGAGCGACGCGCGGGGGGCCAGCCACTGGTTCAGCCGGGCCGCGGCGGGTGGCGATCCGGAGGCCGCTTTCAATTTCGGCCTGCTGCTCATCGCCGAGCACAGTGACCTGCGGGGCGGGCAGCACTGGTTCCGTCAGGCGGCACAGGCCGGGCATCACAGGGCCGCGGTCGAGCTGGCCGCGCTGCTGTCGGCCGCGGGGTTCTCCCGTGAGGCGGAGCGGTGGCTCACCGATCCGCCGTCCCCGCTCTGGGATCGGAGCACCGAGCCCGAGCTCGTCGCCCGCGCCGAGCTGGCCGCGGCCGCCGTGGTCCGGCGGGGCGGCACCCCGCTGAGGATCGGCGACCTGACCGAGCTCCTCGGCACCTGGGATCTCATCACCCGGCCACTGCGCGACCACACGGACGTCACGGCCTGGCTGACCGAGCGGAGCGGGCTGCCGCCGGACGCGATCGAGCACCTGGCGGCCGTCCGGGCCGCGCTGCTCCGCCCCGGCGGTGCTCCCTGGCCGGCCCCGGCGGAGGTCGAGCAGGCCCTGGTCACCGCCCGTGCCCTGCGCTCCGGCTGGTCCCCATGACCGATACGGCGCGGTCAAGATCCTGGAGCAGACCGGCAAGGAGCTGACCAGGGAGAGGTTCCTGGCCGCGGCCAACGGCTCCTTCGACTACG
>NZ_JBEOWJ010000039.1:0-98262 GCF_040295965.1 Streptosporangium sp. NPDC002544
CGCCTGACCAGTACGGCCCGCACGACCCCGTTACGCACCACCACATGAGGTTCGCTACCGCGTGCCCAGCGAATGTCTGATTTTCGGATCAGGAGTTAGATGTAAGTTCCGGCGGTAAGTGGCCGGGAACCTCAGGAGTTGTCATGATCGTCATCTTCCTTTGTCGGGCTGCTCCCCGGTGCAGGGTTAACCCGGACGTTGCACGATCGTTGGCAATGTACGTCCGTACGCGGCAAGGTTCGCGTACACAGGACACCCAGTGTCCGTTCCGGCTCAAGGTGGCGAGAGCGGAGCCGCTGAACTGGAGAGTGTCAGATTGATCCGGACGATGCGGGATGGGGTTGTTCGGATTCAGGTGGCATTTCGGGGCTTGGTGGTGTGGCCGTGCTGCTGGACTCGCTGCTCGGTGGTGGGGCGAGGCGGTCTTGGAAGTCGGCGTGGCGGAACTGGTAGACGGGGCCGACGGTGCGGAGCAGGCCGAGGCGGTGGGCGTCGTCGAGGAACGCCATCAGCTTGCGGGCAGGTGCTCCTTTTTGGCCAGTCGCCGGACAGCGATTGTGTAGGCCAGCCAAGCATGGTGATTTCCGGGCATGAGCCCGAACGCGAGGCCGCCCGTGATGCTGGCCACAAGCCCGACCACAAGCCCGGCCCCGAGCCCAAGCCCGAGCCCGACCGTTATGACTCGTAGCAGTATCAGGGTGGATTTCCGGCCGAAGCTACGGGGACCCCTCGGGCTGCCGACCTTCCGCGACATCGCCGGCCGCACCGTCAGCACCGACGCCAGCAGCACGACACCCAGCTAAAACAAGATCGTTTAGTAGTTCAGAGAATTCATCAACACCCAGCTCCTGCAAGCCGCCCTGCGAGGTCCGGTGTGGGCTGCCAAGCTCACCGATGATGACCGGCGCGCCCTATCGCCGCTGTTCTGGGCGCACGTCAACCCGTATGGACGGTTCCGGCTGGACATGGAGTCGCGCCTCGACCTGGAGATCGCGGCGTAGAGGCGGGCCTTGCCTCCAGGGATCTTTCAGCCAGACTCCGGGGCGTGGTCAGGGTTTCCAGTGGGGAGTGCGGCCGGTGAGGGCGACGACACGGTCGATCAGAGGGCTGTCGGAGAGGACCGGGGCTTCAGGAGCGTAGACGCCCATTTGGCGGCCTGTCTCTGCGGTGTACTTGACCTCGTCGTAGAGGAAGCCGAGGAGGTCAAGGTTCCAGGTGGGGTATTGCGCCGTGGCTTTAGCCAGGTCCCAGCCGTGGACGACCAGTTCGGTGACGACCATGCCGCCTACCAGGTGGGCCGGAAGTTCGGTGGGGCCGAAGGGTGCCATGCCGGTCCAGGCCTCGGGGGCGCTCCATGCAGACGCGGTGCGAGTGATCCGCTCTTCGAGCATGCTGACCCAGTCATCCTGAGTATGGCCGGTCTCAGAGCCGTCCAAGGGAGGCGCGGGCTTCTTGTGAGCAGCGCCCTCCAGGACGGGACTCCAGTGCAGCAGATGGCTCATCAGCGCACGGACATCGAACTCGTGGCACGGAGTCGGGGCGTCCAGCTGATCAGGCTTGATCGCGTTGATAATGGTGACCATGGTCTGGGCGGCGCAACCGGGAAGTTCACTTGTGTGCATACCTTCAACTCAACCACCGGCCCTAAAGCAGCGAATTGAACAAACGCGACAGAGCCTGGTCCTGTGGTGAGGGATACCCGTGAGTTGGCCGGCGCCTGGCAGAAGCACCAGCGCCACACCCGCATCCCGCCGTCCCCCGACCTCGCTCCGTACGTCGAGTACTACTGGACAGCCGAGTGGCACTACGAATCTCCCTACCATCAGCTGATCGTCCCTCTTCCCAACGTCCATCTCACCTTCCGGGACGGCCGCGCGATCCTGAACGGTGTGCGCACTCGCCACCACACCAAGATCTTGGACGGCGACGGCCAGGTCACCGGCGTGGCCTTCCGCCAGACGCGTTTCCGCCCCTTCCTTAATGCCCCGGTCGCCACGATCACCGACCGGGAACTGGACGCTGCCCAAGCCCTCCCGGCGGCACTCTCGGCCATCCCAACCGTCCCAGCGATCGAGGATTACCTCCGCGCCTGCCTAGCGATCTCATCCGAACCATCGCGGGAAGGAGCGCCACTTACGGAGGCAGCCATGGCGGCAATCACTGGCGATGCCCGTGTGACCACCGTCGCGGCACTGGTCGGCCGGTTCGGAGCAAACATCCGAACCCTGCAACGGACCTTCGCCGAACACGTCGGCGTCCCGCCTAAATGGGTGATCCGCCGCTACCGGCTGCACGAGGTGACCGAACGCCTGGCCCAAGGCCAGGAACCCCGCTGGTCAGCACTCGCCTTCGAACTGGGCTACGCCGACCAGGCCCACCTCATCCGGGACTTCAAGTCCATCTTCGGCGAACCCCCGGAGTATTACCGGCAGCGGTACTAACGCAAGCACCATGATCGGCTCAGAGTTGCGGAAGCCTTTGCCATTCTGGCTGTACGAGTGTTCCGTAAGGGGATCCCCCACCGGAACACCAGCCGCCCGGGCAACCACCCCAGGTCAGGGTGTTCCGTATAGGTGTTCCGCGAAGTGTTCCGGTGAAGGCCCCCTATCCGGAACACTGGAGCGCGTGAACGGAACCCGCGTCGGCTACGCCCGCTGCTCCACCGACGAGCAAGACGTCGTGATCCAGACCGAGCAGCTCCTGACCCTCGGCGTCCCCGAAGACCGCATCTACATCGACCGCGGCTTCTCCGGCACCACCCGCCGCAACCGCACCGGCCTCGACCAGGCCCTCGCCGCTGTCTGGAACGGGTCGGTGTTCACCGTGACCAAGTTCGACCGCTTCGCCCGCAACATGGTCGAGGCCAACGAGATCCTCAGCGACCTGTCCGGACGCGGCGTCCTGTTCGGACTCGGCGGCTCGGTCTACGACTGGAAGGACACGTTCGGGCGGCTGTTCCTGCAGACCCTCGCCATGGTCGCCGAGTTCGAGGCCAACCTCGGGAACCTGCGCACCCGCGAGGGCATGGCGCTGGCCAAGAAGAACGGCAAGCTCAAGGGCAAGCAGCCCAAACTGCCCGAACCCGCCCGGCGCTCCATCCGCCGCCGCTACGCCGAGGGCGAGGTGTCCCTGGCCGACCTGGCCACCGAGTACAGCGTCGGACGCTCCACCATCCATCGCATCATCCACGGGCCAGAGACCTCCAGGTAGGGCGATCACACGCCGAAGCCGGACGTCAACATTTCGCTCAAGATCATTCTCGGCGCCAACGGCTGTTCCTGGGTTCCTCAACCCCGAAGTCACCGCTTCATAGGGAGTGGGTCAGAGCCCGTCTTCTTCGCGTTCAACGCCCTCGGCCGTGCGGCCGCTCTGGCAGGCTGGTCTGCCGTGAGCACCGACGAGCAGCATCTGGTTCCGGCCTCACGGCGCCGGGGCGGCCTAGCCGCCACCCGCGGTGGCCACCAGGAGAGTGAGCGGTCGTTCTTCTGCCGCATCTGCCAGCGCGCCGAGCGCGGCCTGTGGGTGCCGGCGGGCTGGTATCTGCTGGAACGCGCGCCCGGCGGTAAGGGCCGCCACGTCCGGCTGGGCCTGTATTGCAGCGTCGCCTGTCTGGTGCGCGCGGGAGAGATGCTGGAGGCCGGCGCCGCCGAGCACGCGGCCCGGATGGACCTGCCCACCGAAGAAGACCGGCGCCGCGAACGCGCCCGCATCATCGAGATCGCCCAGACGTTGCTCTCGGGCGGGCTGACGATCCGCCATGCCGCCGAGAACCTGAACGTGGAGACCTTCACCCTGAAGACGTGGCTGAAGGAAGCCAGCATCCAGATCAGCCCGCCCCCGTCCCTGTCCGCACCGGTGACGGCGAAGACGACGGCGACGGCGACAAGGTCATCGGGACCGTCGAGCGGAACGGATCCGGACGAGCGTGCTGAACGAGCAGACCCAGCAGGGTCGTATCGAGGCGGTCGCCTGGACGGTGAACTCGACCGGCCCCTCGCACGCGCCGGACTTCACCGCGGCCGCCGCCACCCACCTGCTCGCCACGAACACGCCGGTCCGCAGTCAGGGGAGCGGAGCCAGTAAAGCGGCCGCTCGGGCGGCGGCTGCGGCCGCGCTGCTGGCCCGCCTCGACGTGATGTGACGGTGTCGGCCGCGGGTCGTGGTCAGAACTCGTCGTTGTCGAGCTGGCGGCGTAGCTCCTCGCGTTCGGCGTCGGTGATGCCGGTCAGCCACTCTCAGCGGGTGACCCGGCGTACCTTTCCTCGGGCCAGGTCGTGGGCCAGCACGATGCGGAAGGCTCACCCCATCTCCTGCTCAGTGACGACGTAGGGGTTGGTCGCCTCCCACGCCACCTCGGCCCAGGAGGCGTGCTCAGCGATGTCGACGGCCGTACGGTAGGCCGAGCGCCGTACTCAGGGTGCCGGTAAGAACGCTGTCGTATGCCCGTATTAAGTCAGTCCGCGGGGGCGGTTTCGACATGGTGGTGGTAGTAGGGGTACAGGTCCCTGCCGTGATCGATGACGGTGCTGCAGCGGTACCGGACGATCTCGATCATCGACGCCGGGTCGAGATCCTCCTTCAGCCTGTGGTCCTCCGGCCTCAGGGCCGCCTCCACGTTGTAGTGCAACCAGCCGTCGACCAGGTAATCGCGGCGAAAGTCGGTCGCCCACTGCGAGTTGCCCCCCCAGCCGTGCGAGAGGTCGTAGTACGGCCGTGACCGGCGCCGGTAGGTCCAGTACAGGGTGGAGCGGTCGGCGACCCCCGCGACCAGATGTCTCGCCCCGGCGGTGACGACGACTCCGGCCCGCATCAGCAGCATGGACCCGATCATGTATCCGGGCCAGCGCTCCTCGACGATCGAAGGCGGCTCGTCGAGGTCGTCGGCCTGCCGCACCTCGACGATCTCGTGGAAGAACGGGTGAAACCCCCGTCGGGTGATCCGGGTCGCGCCCAGCGCATCGCAGAAGACGGGATAGACCTCGGTTGCGGGGAAAAGCGCGTCCGGGATCGGCCGGGCATCGTCAGGGGAGGTCTCCTGGTAGTTCATGATGAGCAGATCGAGGATGCGGCTCACGGCATACAGCCGCTGCAGCGGGCTGTACCCCTTTGGGGGCGGCTTGCCCAGAGCGATCAGGTGACTTTCGGGCCGACCCGCCTCCCGCACCTCCGCCACGTGTGCCGGGTGCTTCCGCAGCCACTGCAACAGCTCGTCGGCCAGCCACCTCCCCCCACCTTCGTGGGTGTAGACGGTCTCAAACAGAGAACGCCAGTGGTGATCCGAGTAGAGATCATCGTTCATGCGCCCCAGGCTCTCGTGCGGGACGTTTGTCGGCATCCACCGGCAGGGGGACAAGGCCCTCCACTCGGGTCGGCGCCACCAGGGGTGTTGGTAAGAACCGTGACACCGGCCGCCAAATAGTTGATCTTGAGTGACGGCGGGATGGTGGCGGTCGGGAGTCTGTTGGGTCACCGCGCCCAGGGCACCGCCGCGGGGCGCCGGGTCGGTGGTGGCCGCGACGACGGCCGCCGGGATGCTCCGGCCGCCTGGCGGACCGGCCCGCAGGACCCACGCGGCGGGACCGGCCCCACCCTGGCGCCCGCCTTAGTGCCCATCGTGGTGGCCTGGCCGGACCCGGCGCTTGTATCAGCTCATGCAGCTGACTGTCCGGAATCTGCTGGGCACCTCAGTGACCTCGATCGCCGAACTCCTCGGGGTGAGTCCGGGCACGCTCTACAACCACATCCCTAACCTGCGCGAGCTGCGCGCCGCACGCCGCCCGGCCGAGTTGGAAACAGGCAGTCGATGATCCGCACTCCCTATCAGCGCGGGCTCTGACCAGCCCATTGCCCCTTTCCGGCGTACTTGGTCTGCTCCCCTTTAAGTCGATCTCAAGCGTGATCTTCTACACCTACGGGGGTGACTACGACTCCTCCGCGGCAGCGCCGATCACTGTCTCGCCGTACCCTGCTCCTGGGCGGGCTCGGCGCCCTGGCCGCCATCGGCGTGCCGACCACGGTCGCCTGCACCCGCACCTCCGCCCCCACACCGAGCGCCACCGATCTTGTGCTGAGCGCCACCCTCACCGGCCACACCGGCTATGTCTCCTCGGTGGCCTTCAGCCCGGACGGCAAAACCCTCGCCACCGGCAGCTCCGACAAGAGCGTGAAGTTGTGGGACGTGGCCGGCCGCGACGCCATCGCCACCCTCAGCCACACCGACCGTGTCTTCTCGGTGGCCTTCAGCCCGGACGGCAAAACCCTCGCCACCGGCAGCTCCGACAAGAGCGTGAAGTTGTGGCCGACCCGCTGACCCAGTAGATCATCACCGCTTCAGCCCTACCGCCAAAATCCGGCCCGATCCTCCCCGGAGACCGGTTGGGGACCAGCTGATCCGCCGGAGGGGGTCACAGAACCATACAAAGGCGCCCTCGAACGGCCTGGCCGCCTGGCCTTCCCGGCGGCGTCACGTTCCTTACCAACCCCCTACAGCAGCGCGGAGAAGCCTCCCATGGCGCTGACGGTGACGGTGAGGCCCAACAGCAGCGCTGCCGGGGTCGACTTGCCCGCGCGCCGGGCGAGAAACACCGCAAGGCTGCCAGGGACCGCTGAGAGCGCGACAAGGACGCTCAGCTGGACCAGCAGGTCGAGCACGGACATTAAGTCCTCCCAGCTGAGAGGCAAAACCCCAGCTCGGCACCTCTGCGAACAGGGCTGTGTCGCTAGTTGGCGGCTGGGGCCACCTCCGGGAGAAGGACGCCGGACACCCAGGTCTCGAGCGACCCGCTGGTAGTCGTCCAGAACGACGATCTTCATTCGGACATCGTGCGACTACGATCACCGGGTGACGTTCGCGGGCAATTGGGATCATCTGGAACCGGCTACCAAGGAGGCCTACCGGCGCTTCGACGCCCTCACCGAGCAGGGCCTCGACCCCGGCCCTGGCACCGACTGGCGCCTCTACGGCACCTACGCCCACACCAAGCTCTGGCTCGGCCCGCAGGGCGGCCACGACTACGACGAGCGCGTCCTGTGCCTGGTCCGCACCGTGGCCGGGCGCGCCGTCGACTGGACGCCCGACGACGCCTGGAACCTGGCCGAACGCGCCAGCTACTGGGCCCGCCAGGGCCACACCCGCCACGAGGAGCTCTATCGGATCCCGCTGTCGGCCGCCCACCTGCTCCATCCGCAACAGCGCCGCGACCTGTTCGGCCACCTGACGGACCTCGGAGAGCTCCAGCCGCTCCTGGAGAGCCTGCTCACCGAGGAGGGCCCAGCCGGTGCGGTCAGGAACGTGATCGGGGAGGCCGACCCCTTCGCCACGATGCTGGCCGAGGAGTACGGCCCCCGCCTGGCCGGAATGCTGCCGCTGCTGCGTCACTGGGCCACCGCCGACACACCGGCCCCAGGCGACGGCTGGTTGCCGGTCGTCTGCGACCTGCTCACCCCTGAGGCCATCGCCCTGGTCCACGAGCTGGTCACCCGCCTGGCCGCCTACCGGGGCGGCCCGTTCGTCTGCCACCACGCCGACATCAGCTGGAGCGAGGACCGCTTCCTGAAGGGCCGGACCGTCTCGATGGCGCGCGGCCTGATCTGGACCTGCGAGGTCATTGACGAACCTTGGGTCCCGTCGCTGCTCGCCGACGCCGCCGTCACCTGCGGCACCGGCCACGATGGCCCCAGCTCCACCTGCCGCAGCGAGACCGTCGCCGACGGGGCTGTCGGCGTGCTGGCCCGCCGGGGCGGACCCGAGACAGTCACCCCACTGGCGCTCATTCAGACGCGGGTGCGGGCGGCGTCCGTACAGGAGAATGTCACTCGCGCGCTCGACGCGCTCGCCGACGCGGCCGCGCTGACCCGCGACCAGTTCCTCGACCGCACTCTGCCCGCCGCCGACGCCACGCCCAGAGAGGTCGAGCAGGCGCGCACGGCCGCGCGCTACCGCCTGGAACAGGCGCTCATCCACCAGCGCGAATGGACCTGGCGTGAGGTCGGCGAGCACCTCCTCGACCACCCCGTCACTGGCCCCGACGCACGCACCCTGGTGTGGCGGATCCCCGGCGGCCCCTCAGGCCTGCCAGTCAGAACCGTCGACGGCTGGGAACTGGCCGGGCACCGCCCCGAGGGCCCTGTCGCCTTGTGGCACCCGGCCGACGCAAGCGCCGAGGAGGTGGGCGCGTGGCGCGAGAGGGGTCTGGCGCAGCCGTTTGAACAAGTCCTCCGCGAGGTGTACGCGGAAGAGCCGGACCGCGTTGCCGGTCACGTCGTGCGCTACGACCTGGCCCGGACGGAGCTGATCCGGCACGGCTGGACCGGCGTGTCGATCGGCTACTGGGAGCACGACTGTCACGAGGGGCAGGGCGAGGTGGTGCGCGACCTTGCGGACTGGCAGGCCCGCTGGCTCCTGCGCGTCGTCGAGGGCATGTCCGACGAGGGCTGGGACCTGGACGCGCTGTGCGCGACCAACCCGATGACCTTCCACCGCGACGGCCAAGAGGTGCCGGCGGCGTCGGTGCCGCCGCTGGTGCGGTCGGAGATCCTCCGAGAGGCCGACCTCACAGTCGCCGCCGCCTCGGCCGGCCCAGACGCCCAGCACCTGGTCGACCACTACGACGGATATTGGCACTAGAAGTTATGCAGTACCGACACGACGATGCCCAGGATGACGGCCTCGTCGCCGTCGATGTCGCCGCGGGCGGGGTTGCGTGGTTTGGGGACGACGTCGCCGTCCCGTCGCCGGAACTCCTCGACGGTCGCCTCGCCATCGATCATCGCGCCACGATCTGCTTCCAATGGGCCTCGGGCTGCTGGCCGACCACGACAGTGTCCCGGACGTGCAAGGAAAGCCGCTACTCGGCCAAGTACCCGGCCCCCGTGGACAGGCAGGACTCGTGCCCATCATTCGTTACGGCTCGCCATGGAGCTCGCTCGGAGTCGTCACCATCACCGAACCTGGCACCTACCAAGTCCTCATCGGCAACGGCGGGCCAGGCCTCGGAATCGGCCCTCCGCTCCCGAAGGTGTCCCCGGCCCCAAAGTAGCTGTGTGAGTAATCACGATTGCGGTTCGTGATCGTCACGGAGGGGTGAATGCGCCTGGCAAGTCCGGGTTTCTGCTTGATCGTGTTCGTATCGGAGACGGTCGGGTGGAGGGCGGGGTCGGATGCGTCGGGAGTGGGAGCCGGAAGGGCCCGGCGCGCCTCCCGGGCGCGGCCGCGCCCCGGAGCTGTTCGCCGTCGGCGGGCAGAGAGTGTTGCAGAGGCATACAAGTCGATCTCAAGCGTGATCTTCTACACCTACGGAGTGTGACTACGCCCCCTCCGCAGCAGCGCCGATCACTATCTCGCCGTACCCTGCTCCTGGGCGGGCTCGGCGCCCTGGCCGCCATCGGTGTACCGACCACGATCGCCCTCACCCGCCCTCCCAGCCTCCCACTGAGCGCCACCCTCACCGGCCACAACAGCGAGGTCTACTCGGTGGCCTTCAGCCCCGACGGTGAAACCCTCGCCACCGGCGGCTACGAGAGCACGGTGCGGTTGTGGGACGTGGCCAGCCGCAAAACCATCGCCGCCCTCAATCACCCCCACGGTGTCCGCTCGGTGGCCTTCAGCTCCGACGGCGAAACCCTCGCCACCGGCGGCCGCGACAAGAGCGCGAGGTTGTGGGACGTGGCCGGCCGCAACATCGTTGCCACCCTCACCGGCCACACCAGCTGGGTCACCTCGGTGGCCTTCAGCCCCGACGGCATAACCCTCGCCACCAGCAGCGCCGACAAGAGCGTGAAGTTGTGGGACGTGGCCGGCCGCAACACCGTTGCCACCCTCACCGGCCACACCGAGGAGGTCTTCTCGGTGGCCTTCAGCCCCGATGGCGAAACCCTCGCCACCGGCAGCGGCGACAACAGCGCGAAGTTGTGGCCGACCCGCTGACCCAGTAGATCATCACCGCTCCAGCCCTACCGCCAAAATCCGGTCCAATCCTCCCCGGAGGCTTAAGGGGGCAGACCAAGTAAGCCGGAAAGGGCTAATAGGGCTGGTCAGCGTCCTGGTTGGTGACGGGCTCCCAACTCCCAGAAATGGACATTCCTGCACATTACCGACTGGTAGACAGGGCTCATTGCCCCTTTCGGCCTTACTTGGTCTGCGCCCCTGGAGTTGGCGCGTCAGTGCTCGTCGTTCTGGTCTTCGTTTCGCGATGTGAGCACCTCGGTCTGGAAGCGCTGGACCAACGCCCGCGCTTCCTCCTCATGCCCAGAAGGCACCGCGACGTCGGTCAGTGGCCACAGCTCGCCCCTCGCCATCACGGTGAACCGCAAGAACGCCGGAGTTCGCCTGGCAGCGTCGATGAAATCGACTTCGCGCAGCTCGCAACGGGCCCCGTACAGCGTCGTGTGCCCATACAGCGCCGTGTACCCGTACAGCGCCGTGTACCCGCCCGGCCGACGGTAGACGCCGAGCGGGCCGATGCAGATCTCGCCCCGCGAGCGGCTGCGCGCCGTCAGGGTGGCACGCTGCAGCGCGGTGGTTGCCATGACCACGATGTACAGGAGCGCCACCCCGGCGATCGTTATCCCGATGGCAACGACTCCGGGTGCGTCCGAGGCGGCCCCGGCGGCCATCACCACCAAACCGGCGGCCTCCGCAAGCAAGGGGCCGGTGTAGGAGGAGGTTCGTTGCTCTTGTTCGCGGCGGCCCTCGATGTCGTTTGCGGCCCTCCAGCCGGCCTCGTCGTAGTGCCAGTGCGCCCAGCATTGGCCAGCCAGCATCTGGTTCATGTCCCGCAGGTACGTCTGCGGCCGTTCTCCTAGCACCAAGAGAGGCAAAACCACCAGTAACGCCACCGCCGGCACCCCAAGGGAGACAAGCCAGACAGTGCCAGGGCCCTGGTCCCAGTCACGAAATACGAGCCGGAAAACCACGATCATCACCACCGTGACGCCGAGGAGTCCCACCAGCATTGGGCGCAGGTGCAAGATCGATAACAGCCGAGTCACGGTGAAGACTCTCACTGATTCATTCCCAGACGTCCTCAAGGTCTCGCTTCTCCCCGTCGCTCGTATGCCTGACCCCACCCTGGCTCCTGCCACTCGGGCGCTGATCGCCCATGATGCCTCCACCGGGCCGATCCCGCTGGCGGCCGCGCACACCGCCGAGGGCCTGCAACGACTGCTGGGTGTCATCGGCACCTGCCCGACGTGGAGCTTGACCGGCGGCAAGCAGCGGTCACGCTTCGGGCCGGGGAATGAGGCGGGCGCACTCGCCCGTTCACGGAAGTCCGCGTTTCCACAGGTCACAGCACCGCAGAAATGGACGAAAAGGCATCTAACTTTCGATAAGTGAGGTTGGGGTCCGGCCCACATAAGCCCAAAACCCACATTCGATCTTGCTGGGCTGCTGATGTACCGGATAACGCACCCGAGTCGCGCGGCGACCGTTCCGGTGAACCCGCAGGTCGCCGATACTTTGGCGACGGCCATGTACTGGATAACAGTCCTTTATCCGGTACATGCGCCCTGGAGTGCTCTCGATATCCCAGGTCGCCCCTCAGCAGGGGAAACACCGGTTCATGATCCACCGAATGTGGGTTTTGACCTTATGTGGGCTGGACCCGTTTTTGGCTCGCCCCCTCGAACCCTGCGGGCCGATGGCGCAGCCGACTGTCCAGTCCGTCGACCGAGCGCAGCGAGGGAGCGGACTTGACCGGCGGCAAGCATCGGCCATCCTGAAAGGCGAGGGGCGAGACCCCTTACAGACCATGTCCCCGGCGGCGGCTGCTGGGGGAGAGCCGCGGGGAGCTCGGCGGCCGGTAGGCGGGCCCTGGTTTCACCGGCCGCTGCTGAGCCTGCTGCTGGGCGTGCTCGCGGCGGGCCTTGGCCAGCGCTGGGGCGGCCGGATCGCGGCGGGCCTGCTCCTGAACCTGTCGCAGCGCCGGGGCGAGCTGGTCACGGTAATCGCGCTCGGCCAGCAGTGCGCTCAAGGCGCGGTTGGCGCGGCGATGCTGATCGGTCAGCTCGGAGCCGCGCCCGGCGAAGGACAGCCAGGCGGCCTGGACGCGTCGCCGGTCGGCGAAGCCGGGCAGGGCCTGATCCACGCGGGCGGCGATCTCCTTCTCAGCCGTGGTGGTGAACGAGGCTGAGCCGGTCAGGATCCGCAGCCGCCGCTGCAGGTCGGTCGCATTCGTGCAGGAGGGGGAGATCTCTAGTGCGGTGCGGAGCGCGGCCTGCTCGGCCCGGACGGCGGCCTCGACGCCGCGAGCGGCGGGCTCCAGTCGCTGCCTTGCCTGCTGTAGCTGGTCGTGGAGGCGGGAGCGTTCGCGGCTGGGCAGTCGTCCGCGCACCCCGCGCTGCGCCTGCTCCAGCTTCGCCTGTAGCTGGTTGACCTGGCGCTGGGCTGCGCGCCGCGCGTCGCAGGCGATGAGGTGGTACTGCAGGTCGCGTAGTGCCGGGATGAGGCGGTCGCGCTCGTCGATGAGCTCGCCGCGTACCTGGGTGCGGATGGCGGCCGCCTGCTCGGCCTCGGCCCGCTCGCGCCGTTCCTCAGCGGCGACCCGCCCGGCCAGGCCCGCCACCGTCGCGCTCACGGTGGTGATGCGGGCCTGCAGTGTCTCCTCCTCCAGCAGGCCGTGGGGGCGATCGGGGCGGGTGACGTCGGTCAGCATCGCGTTGGCGACCCTCTGCTCGGCCAGCTCGGCCACAGCCTTCACCTCGGCCGCCTCCTGCTGTCGGGCGCGGACGGCGGCGATGGGTTCGGGCTCGGCGGTGAGGAACTCATCGGCGCGATCGCCTTGCAGAGTGGCGGCGTAGGCGTCCAGGGCGCGGTGCAGCTCCTCGGTGTGGTTGCGCGGCTGGCCGTGCCGGGCGCGGTCGGCGTCGGATTCCAGGACGGTGCGTGGCAGGTACAGGTGCGCGGACAGGCGGTCGCGGCTCATCGCCGTGTACAGGGTGTGCGGGTCCAGCCCCATGCCGTAGACCAGCGTGTGCTGACCGGTGAGTCCTTGGGCGGCGGCCACCGTCATGGCGGTGCCGTGGCTCAGGCCGCCGGCGCCGATGTAGGCGGCGCTCACCCGCTCGACGACCAGGGTGGGGCCGTCGGCGCCGGTGCGGCGCCATTCGACCGTCACCGAACGGTCGGAGTGGATCGCGACCACGACGCCGCGGTAGCCGTTGAGCACGTCCGCGCGCCGCCCCCGGCTCTTGCGCGCGCGGTAGTCGTTCTGGCGGACCCGTACGTGGTCGCCGACCGCCAGCGCCAAGGTCCGGCCGCCGGGCAGCCGGTACAGCACCTCCGTGCCAGACAGCTCCCCGGCGCGGCGGCGCAGGGCGCGGGCGGCGGCATTCAGCCGCTCGACGTCGGCATTGGTTCCGGCGAGCACCAAGACGGCGGCGAGCTCGTCGTGCACCTCACCCGCGTAGGTGCGGATCCGGCTCCAGTCGGTGAGCATCGCGGCCAGGGTGTCGCTGGAGTCGCGTCCGGCGTGCACCCGGCCGCCACGGTTCCAGGTGCGCAAGGCTTCCTCGCGGTCGCCCTCGCGCCAGGCCTGCAGGGCTTGGCGCTCGATCGGGTCACGCTGGCGCCGGTTCTCATCAAGGACCACACCGTCGACCTGGCGGTGGATCGCGGCGAACGCGCCACCGACGCCGATCGCGCGCAGCTGCAGCGGGTCGCCGATCGCCACCACCTTCGTGCCAGTGCGGTGCGCTTCGCCGAGCAGGACGGCCAGTTCGCGGTCGTCGGCCATCGCGGCCTCGTCGATGACCAGGACGTCGACGCCGTCCAAACCAGGGCGGTCGGGGTCGGCGATGCTGTGCAGCCAGGCGGCGATGGTGCGCGAGGCGATGCCGGATTCGGCCGTCAGGTTCGCCGCGGCCACGGCGGAGGTGGCGGCGCCGGCCACGACCAGGCCGCGGCTTTCCCACCCTGCGCGGGCGGCGTCCATGAGCGTGGTCTTGCCCGCCCCGGCCACACCAAGCAGGGCTTCGACTCCGAGCCCGCCACCAAGCAGCCGCTCCAGGGCATGGCGTTGGGCGGGGGAGAAGGTGAAGGCGCCTGCGACCTCGTAGGCGTCGATGGCCAGCGCGATCGTCGCCGCCTCCAGCACGGCCGCGCCTTCGTCGTAGCGCTCGCGCGTGAGGCGCAGGATCTGCTCCTCGGCCTCCAGGACGTCGATGGAGGTATAGCGGGCGGAGTTGACCAGGTGCCGCGCTCCGGTGTCAGGCAAGCGCACGGCCGGCTCGCAAGCCAGCACCGCATCCGTCAGCGCTTCAGCATCGGCGCGGTCGGCGATGCCATCGGGGCAGGCATCGGCCACCACGGCGAACACATCGGCGCGGGTGACAACCTTGGCGTGCGCGGTCAGGCCGCCATCAGCGCGCCAGATCCACGCGGCGATCTGTTGTGCGCTGGGACGCTGGGGGAGGCCTTCGCCCGGGTGCAGACACAAGGCCATCACCGCGGCGGCGTCGACGCCGTTGGCGGCGCACTGCGCATGCCAGTTCGCCGACAATTCCCCGGCCGCGACGGCGTCACCCTTGGGCTGGCGGCTGGTCGCGCTGGCCACCCGGCGGGCATGCTGGTGAGCCTCCTCATAGGCGATGCCGCGCTCGGCCAGCACCGCCTTCACCTGGGTGTCGCGCTTGGAGAACCGGGCGCGCATCGTCTCGTCGACGCCGACGATTTCCCACGCCCCGGTGTGCGCATCGCGCTCCCAGCGCACCCCGAATGCCTCGATCGTCTGACGCCGGACGCGCGCTTTGAGGAACGCATCAGCGGCGTGGGCATGGCGAAACAGGTCCCGGCCGCCGGCGGCCACCGCCGACCACCTCCCATCGACACCACGCACCATATTGGCGATCTGGACGTGCGCGTGCAGGTGCGGATCCGGGGCCTGGCCGTCGACCGGGCGCGCGGTTCGGTGCTCCAGGATCCAGCCCAGCAGGCCGCTGGAGGCGATGCGCTCGGCGAGCTCGTCATCGCCCTGGTGGCCGCGCTGGCCGTAGGCGACCCACTCCTGCACGGCCGCGACGGTCTCGACGACACTCTGGGCGAACATCGTCTGGACCGCCGCGCCGACCTCAGGACTCGACAGGGCCTGCAGCAGGCTGACGCTTTTGCTGACGTCCAAGGTGAGGTCGTATCCGCGGTTGCCGACGCGCACCCGCGCCTCGCGCCAGCGACGCGCCTCGGCCAGCTGGTCGCCGTCGTAGACGTCGGCGAGATCCAGGCCGACCGCCTTCGCGAGTTTGCGCGCGTCCTCATACGCCAGCACGTACGCCTCGCCCTTGCGCTGCACACCACGCTCCAGCCGCGCCGCACGTTTGGTCATCGCGTCGTTGCCGCGCACCAAGGCGCTGACCGCCGCGGCGCCGCGTTCGATCGCGGCCTGCTGCAGGGCGGCCAGGAGCAGGGCGCCGGGCAGCATCGCGCGCGGGTCGACGGCCAGTTTCGCCGCCACCAGCACCTCACCGGTGTGCGGGTGGCGGCCGTCCATCAGGGCGCGGGCCGCGTCGTGCTGGTCGGCGGTGAGGGGGCTGCCGGGGGTGAGGCCGACCTCGCGCAGACCGTCGCCGATCCACATCAAGGGGCGCTCGCCGGTCAGCCGGTAGGCCAGCTGCGCGTCCGCCTGGAGCTCGGGGACGCCGCATCCGGCACCTTCGCGCAGCCGGTAGTCGACCTGCGCCTGGTCGGGCCCGAGCGTGCTCACCCACGCCACCGCGCCCACCTCCCCACATCCGCCCAGCTCAGCGCCGACCCTCCGGCCGAAGGCCGCCCGTATCGCAGATACCTTCGTCCAAGATCTTTTTCTGTGATCTTTGTGTTGTAGTGATGAGTCTGACAAATGGTTCATATGGTGTCTATGGGTTGTACTGCTGTGATGTCACCTGATTGATCGTTTAGCGATTAATTTATGATCTTGATGATTCGCTGTTGTCATGGTTGTTGTCACGCTGGACGTCGGGGATGGCCGCTTGGCCGTGCCGCTCGTCGCCTCTCCTGCCCTCGGTCGTGCGGCCGCTCTGGCAGGCTGGTCTGCCGTGAGCACCGACGAGCAGCATCTGGTTCCGGCCTCACGGCGCCGCGGCGGTCTGGCCGCGACCCGCGGTGGCCACCAGGAGAGTGAGCGGTCGTTCTTCTGCCGCGTCTGCCAGCGCGCCGAGCGAGGGGTGTGGGTGCCGGCGGGCTGGTATCTGCTGGAGCGCGCGCCCGGCGGTAAGGGCCGTCACATCCGGCTGGGCCTGTATTGCAGCGTCGCCTGTCTGGTGCGCGCGGGCGAGATGCTGGAGGCTGGGGCGGCCGAGCACGCGGCCCGGATGGATCTGCCCACCGAAGAGGACCGGCGTCGCGAACGCGCCCGGGTCATCGAGATCGCCCAGACGTTGCTGTCGGGCGGGCTGACGATCCGCCAGGCCGCCGAGAGTTTGAAGGTGGAGAGCTTCACCCTGAAGGCGTGGCTGAAGGAAGCCGACATCCAGATCAGCCCTGCCGCGTCCACGCCGGTGACGGCGAAGACGACGGCGACAGGGGCATCGGGATCGTCGAGTGAAACGGGTCCGGGCGAGCGTCATCCGGTGAGTGTGCTGAACGAGCAGACCCAGCAGGGCCGTATCGAGGCGGTCGCCTGGACGGTGGAGTCGACCGGCTCGTCGCACGCGCCGGACTTCACCGCGGCCGCCGCCACCCGCCTGATCGCCACCGGCACGCCGGTCCGTGGTCAGGGGAGCGGGGCGAGTAAGGCGGCCGCCCGGGCGGCGGCTGCGGCCGCGCTACTGGCCCGCCTCGACGCGGTGTGACGGTATCGGGGTCGAGGAACAGCGGGACAGCCGTTGGCGGTGAGAAAGATTTTGTTTCTCGTTGTGGCGGTGAGCTGGTCGAATGCGAAAGGGCCAGGCGGTCAGAGCCCGCTGAAGTGAGGGCGCGGCTCCGGAAGACACCGCCCCGACGCCCTGCACAGTCTTCCGCGACCCGCGACGCAGCGGTTTACCGCCAATGACTGTCTTGCTGTTCCTCAACCCCGGCCTAGTGCGACGTTCCTCACCGGAAGTACAGATCCACCTCCTGGTCGTCCAGGTGCGTTTCATCAGACCGGCCCCGTCGCACAGCGGGCGGGCCACACACGGCCGGGACCGTCCTAATGATCTCCAAGCCGGTTCCTAGTGCCGGCCCGTAGCTTTGTCCTCGACTCCCGCGGCCCGACGCGACAGGGCGGAGGCGGGCAACTGAGCAACGGCGAGGAGCAAGATCGTGACGGTGCGGTTGTGGAGCAGGGTTTCGGCGTAGCAATACAGCAGCCATAACGTACGTTTTCGTTCCGCCGCACTCTGACCCCCGTAACAGCCCCGTACAGGCCAAGGAACCCATGATGAAGAACACCGCCGACCTCCGGCGTGTCGGCTCCGGCCTGCTGCTGATCATCGCCCCGCTGCCAGATGTCGTCGCCACCGCGCTGCCCTCTGTCGCGTACGGCGAGGGGCGGGCCGTCACCCAAACCGCATCGCTCCTGTACCAGGCGGGTGACCTGCTGACCGCCCTCGCGATCATTGGCCTGCTGCACACGATGAGCTCGGCAGGGGTGTTCTGGCGCGTCGCCGGATGGCTCACCGCCGCCGCTAACATCGTCGCCTCAACGCTACCTCTGGTCGCGGACACCGAGCTGTACAAGGCTCCCGGGGCCCTCGACTACGTCTTCGTCCTGTCGATGTTTCTCGCCGGAACGGGGCTGCTGCTCGTCCTGATCGGCGCCTGGCGAGCGGGGTTCGGCCACGGGGCGTTGCCGCTCCTGATCGTCGCCGGATGGGTCCTCCCGATCGCCATCCCACTCCTCATCATCACGTCCCCTGCCGCCCCGCAGTGGTTGCCACCAATGCTGACGGCGTTCGCCCTGGCATGGCTCGGGGTCAAGATACTCCGGACGAGCCGGGAGAAGTGGGACTCCTACTGACCGGCTTTCAACGGCGTCACCCCAGTTGGGGTGCCGTTAAGAAACGTGTCACCAGCCGCCAATCGCAACGTCTTTGCAGGTCAGGAAGGTATGCCTTCATAGAGGCATCGACTCATTGACTGCATCGCAGCTCCTCAGCGCAAGCCACTGACCTGCGCCTTCTCTCTCATTTGCGGCTGGTGACACGTTTCTTAACGGCACCCCTACTAACTTGCTCCGCGGACCGCGGCGGGTTCAGTGCCAGTGAAGCTCTTCCGGAGCCCCGCCGAAGGTGATCCGCCCTCGGATCGATAAGTCCGACTTGTGTTCTAACTTGCTCCGCAAAAGCCGACGGGTTCGAAGGGCCCCGCCGCCCGGTCTTCCTCACCTTCCCGGCTCGCCCCCCGACGGCCCTTCGGCCGGTGCGCGGCCGACTGTCCAGTCCGAAGCGGACGAGCGCAGCGAGGACGGGCCGGACTTGACCGGCGGCAAGCAGCGGCCACACTCCCGGGCCGGGGGCGCGACGGCTCAGACGTCGCGCGCCCGCGCGTATGGGGCTCCTAAAACTCCCGAAACTCCGCTCGCGCGCACGATCGTTATCTAGGGTTGGAGGACCCTTCCAGCAGGTCAGAGGACGATGATCTCTTCTTTCACGTAGGCCAAAAGGAGTAGTAAAGCGGGATCTTGGGAAAGTTTTTCCAGGTCCGGTGGAACCAACCGCACAACCATGACCATGGCGAAAGCGTGACAGGCGAGGGGAGACGACTTTGAGAGGTCCGACGTACAAGTTCCTGCTGGAGGGCTGGGAGAAGCGCAGCGTGTGGGGCTTCGATGAGGACACCAGCACTTATTGGGCGGACCTGTGGCTCAACGACGACTCGGACGCCGACAAGCCGACCTCGAGAATCCGCGATGTCCCCACGCCCATGACCGAGCTGTACTCGATGCTCCTCAATATCACCAACGCCGATCCGGATCACCTCGATCAACTGATGGAAGAAAGCATGCGCTGACCCGTCCCGGGCCCCGCCGCCCGTCGGCGTAGTCGGCGGGGCCCGGGCGGGTCAGCGGCTCAACCCGGGCCCGCGGTCGACGCCGCGGCCGGGGGGCGGCCGGTAGGCCTGGCGGCGCTCGGGCTCGCTCCGCAGGCCGGGCCTCGGGCGGGTGGGGTCGCCGGATCGGGCGGCGGCCTCGCGCTGGCGTCGGGCGTGCTCGGCGCGGGCGGCGCGTTCGAGCTCGCGCAGATCGGGCGGCCAGGTCGGCGCGGCGCTCGCGCTCGCCGGGGTCCCGGTAGTAATCGCGGAAAATCCAACGAACCTCCCTCTGACCTGCTCCGATGTGAGGGCACCGCAGGACTGGTGGGCCGGTTGGTAGATGCGGCGGACCGGGCCGAGAATGCCGCTGACCTTGCCCGGGTGCCTCACGTCGACGCTGGTCAGCGATATTCGTTGGATTTTCCGCGATTACTACCGCAACCCCATGGAACGCGAGTACATCCGCGACCGCACCCTGGAAGGCCACGAATCCGCCCGCGCCCGCGGCAAACACATCGGCGGCGCCGCCGTCACCGACGAGAACATGCTCTCCATGGCCCTGCACCTGCGCGACCAGAACCTCAGCCTCCGCGACATCGCCGCCCGGCTCGTCATCACCAGCGGCGCGAAAAGAGGCCGCCACCCCTCGGCCGCGACCGTCCTGCGCATGCTGCGCGACCACGACCAGCAGACCGCGACCTGACCGGCCGGGGCCATCAAGTCCCGGCGGACGGCTGAGTGCCTGTCCCAAAAGCTTCTGATCTTGCGCTTCGTGATCAGCAAATGAAGAGGCCCCGCCAGCGTGGGTGCTGACGGGGTCTTGGCGTGCAGGTGGGCGTCAAGGGTGCCGATACGGTGCTCGGGCAGCCTTGGTGGTAAGAGGCGGACCCACGGCCGACACCGTGTCGGGAACGGCGTCGGGAACGGCTCCGGCGGCTGGGACGGAGCCCCCGAGCGCGTCCTTCCGGGGTCGGTCAGGAGGTGGTCGCCGGGTGCGGGTTGCCGAGGTACGGGAACCGGTCCAGGGTGTCGGTGTGCGGCGTCAGGCCGGTGGGCGGGGCCTCGTTCTTGGTGAGGAGCGCGACGCGGATGTTGATGACGTCTTCGGTGAAGGTCCGGCCGTTGGGGTAGGCGGCCGGCTTGGACGGGTCGAAGTGCAGCACGTCCGGCAGGAGGCCGTGCTCGTCGAGCGCGGTGATAGCCTCCTCGCGTGAGTAGCCGCCGGTGTGGCCCAGCAGGTGGACGAACTGGTCGGTCCAGTTGTCGCGGTCGTTGACCGGCTCGCCGGCGTTGTAGTCCTCTTTGGTGTCGTTGGTGTTGAAGAAGCTGCTCATGGACGGGTGTCCGGCCCGGTCGGCGTGGACGAGCTCACCGTCGCGCAGGACGCTGCACCGGCCCCAGATGTGCAGTTCGGGCTGGGGCGCCAGTTCCACGGTCGGCAGTTCGACGGCCATGGAGAAGACGTTGGCCGTGAGGTTGGAGTCGACACCGGTCCACGGGGACTGCCCGCCCAGATGCGGGGCGGTGAAGTTCCGCTTGCCGCTGGTGTCGAACAGGTTCTGGATGCCGTCGTTGTCGAAGAAGAAGGCGTCGCTGCGGCTGCCGGCGGCCACCTGGTAGTCACCGCTGGTGACCACGTTGGCCTGAGGGCCGAAGGAGACGGCGGCGTCCGACACGATCTTGGTGCCGGCCGCCTCGGGCTTACGGGACTCCGCGCCGGTCGCCATGAAGACGCTGTAGGTCTGGGAGCCGTCGGACGCCGGTGGGCTGAAGACCCAGCTGAAGGCGATGTCGGTCAGGTAGTCGCCGTCGTTGTCGACGTTCAGGCGGTATACGGCGTCAGGGTGCAGGGCGTCCGCGATGGGATTGGCGTTGAGGATGATGACGGTCCTGCTCGGGTCCCCGGGTGCCGCGAAGGCATAGAGGTCGCACAGGTCGAGACGCTGGTCACCGAGCGGTGGCCCGAGGCTGAGGCCGGTGAAGTGGTTGGACATGTCAGGCCCTTTCATGGCTCGCTCACCAGACACCCACTGGAACGCTCCATTTGACTGTCCGTGTGGCGTGGTCACGTCCCGTGGAGTGGTGCAGAAGTCGATCTCCGCTCGATCCCGTTTCTGCAGGTTAAGCCCTCCTTGTCAAAATTCACGAGAGGCAGTGACGGGTGGCGAGTCGGGGTCCTGGGACCATCCAGCTGAAATTGAACGCCAAGCCTCCAACCGCAGGTCAGAGGGCGATCTGAAGGTGTGGTTGCGGTTGATGGTCTCGGTTTGGGTGTACTGACTGGTAGGTGATCGTTGATCTCCTACGTTCACGGTTTGTGTCGTTTGAGTACCTATCTGGTGAGCAGCAGGCTCGGTATCGGCGCTTCTTGACCGATCCGTCGCCGGGGGACCTGGAGCGGTTCTTCTATCTGGATGCCGCAGCGTTGGCTGAGGTGGCGAAGAAGCGGCGCGATCACAACCGCCTGGGCTTCGGGGTGCAGTGGGGGACGGTGCGGATGCTGGGCACGTTCCTATCCGATGCCGGAGATGTTCCGCATGTCGCGGTGGAGTTCGTGGCCGAGCAGCTGAGTGTGACAGACCCCTCCTGTATCAAGCACTACCGGGAGCGGTTGCCGACCCAGCATCAGCACGCACGCGAGATCCGCGCTCTGCTGGGGTACCGGGAGTTCGCCGAGGCCGAGGCGGAGCTCCGCACGTTCGTGGCCTCGCGGGCGGCGCAGACTCGGGACTCGCGGCGGGAGCTGTTCGATCGGGCGGTGGTGTGGCTGATCGAGGGCCGGGTGCTGCTGCCGGGGATCACCACGCTTGCAGCATTGATCGCAGGGGTGCGGGCCGAGCGGCAGGTGGCGATCAACGACCATCTCGTTGAGCAGACGCCGCTGGAGATGCGGCGGGAGCTGCTGGACACCCTGGTCGTGCCCCACGGGAAGAAAGTCTCGCCGCTGGAATGGATGCGGACCGCGGTGGTGAACGTATCGGGACTGGGGATGAAGGAGGCCTTGGGGCGGTCCTCGACGGTGTGGGCGTTCGGCGCGGGCGCGGTGGACGCCGGCGGGGTTGCTCCCGTCAAGATGGCCGAGCTGGCCGCCTACGGCATGCACGCCAAGGCCCCGAAGATCGAACGGCTCAAGGGCACCCGCCGAGTCGCAACACTGCTGGCGACCATGCGGCATCTGGAAGGCGTGTCGGTCGACGACGCGTTGCTGCTGTTCGATCTGTTGATGGCGACGAAGCTGCTGGCGCGCGCTGCCCGCGATGAGGAGAAGGCGAAGCTGAAATCTGCCCCGGCTGCGTAAAGCCGCGCTGCAGGCCGAATCGGCGTTGCGGGCGGCGTTGGACACCCCGATGACCCAGCCGGACAGGTCCGAGCGGGCCGAAGACGGATCGCGGTCTGAGTCTGAGCCGGTGGTGAGGGTGACGACGGCGCCGGAGGTGATCGCGCGGATCGCGCAGGTGGTGCCGATCGAGCAGTTGGAGGCCGCGCTCGCGGTGATCAAGGAGTTTCTTCCGGCCGAGCAGGACGACGCCGATCTGGAGTGGCGGGCCGAGCTGACCAACCGGTTCGCCTCGGTGCGCGGGTTCGTGGAGTTGCTGGCTGAGACGATCCCGTGGGGCGGCACCGAGGCTGGCGCCCCGGTGATCGCGGCGTTGCGGGGGCTGCCGCGGGTGTTGGCCTACGGCAAGCACGCGAGTGTCGGGCACATCGAGGCGCATCAGGAGCTGGTGTCGGGGTCGTGGCGGCGGTTGGTTTATGACAACCCCGACCTGAGCGGCAAGCAGATCGATCGGCACGCTTATACCTTTTGCCTGTTGGAGGCGCTGTGGTCGGCGCTGCGCAGCAAGGACGTGTACGCGGTCGGCGCGGACAAGACCGGTGACCCGCGCGCCAAACTCATCTCCGGCGCCCTGTGGAGCGTGCACGCGCCCAGCATCTTGACCGCGCTCAGGCTGGATGCCGACCCCGACGCTCACCTGCGCAAACTCGCGGTCGACCTGGATGAGGTATACCGGGGCTTGGCCGACGGGCTGGAGGCCAACCCAGCGATCACGATCAAGGGCGGGAAGCTGAACCTGGCCAAGCTGGAGGCCGCGCCGCTGCCGCAGGCCTTTGAGGCGGCGCACCAGGCGGTGAAGGCGATGCTGCCGCGCATCGACTACCCCGAGCTGCTGCTGGAGGTGCATGGTCACACCGGCATGTTCGACGCCTTCGAGCACATCTCCGGATCGACGTCGCGGCGGGCGGACCTGGACATCAGTCTGGCCGCTCTGATGGTGGCCCGTTCCTGCAATGTCGGGTTGAAGCCGGTGGTCAAGCTCGGCGATCCCGCGCTGGGCCCGCATCGGCTGATCGGGGTGGAGAAGGGGTACTTCCAGCACGAGGGGATGGGCGCGGCGTCGGGCCGGTTGATCGCCAAGCAGGCCGACATCGATATCGCCCGCGAAGACTGGGGTGGCGGGCTTGTGGCCTCCGCCGATGGGCTGCGGTTCGTGGTGCCGGTCCGTTCCCTGTACGGGCGGCCCAACCCGCACTACTTCGGCCAATCCAAGCGCTCCAAGGGCGCCACCTGGCTGGCGGTGGTCTCCGACCGGGTGATGGGCCTGGGCGGGTTGCTGGTGCCCGGCACGATGCGCGACTCGCTGTTCATCCTGGACGCCTTGCACCGCTTGGACGCCAAAGAGCAGCCGGAGATCCTCACCACCGATACCGCCTCCTACTCCGACATCGTGTTCGGCCTGTTCGCGATCTGCGGCTACCAGTTCGCGCCCCGCATCGCCGACATCGCCGACATCGCCGACGCCCAGCAGTGGTGGATAGACCCCGCCGACGTCGACTTGGCCGACAAGCGCACCACACCGTCGGCCAATGGGTACGGCCGGTTGAACGAGCTGAACCTGCGTCGGGTGAACATCGCGGCGATCAAGCAGCATTGGCCGGACATGCTGCAGGTCGCCGGGTCGCTGGTCACCAACCAGGTGCGGGCCTATGATCTGATCCGGATGATGATGGCCGAGGGCCGCATCACCAGTCTGGGGCGTGCGTTCGCGCAATATGGGCGGATCTTCAAGTCGATGCACCTGCTGCACGTGGCCCACCTGGAGGACTACCGGCGGATGATGGGCGCCCAGCTGAATGTCGGCGAAGGCCGCAACGGACTGGCCCGCGCGGTGTTCTTCGGCAACCTGGGCCAGCTGAAGCGCGGCTACGAACGCGGCATGGAAGACCAACTCGGCGCGCTCGGCCTGGGATTGAACGCGATCGTCTACTGGAACTCGCTCTACATCGACGCCGCAGTGAAGAAACTCGCGGCCGGCGGCATGAAGATCGGCCCGGAGATCCGAACCCACCTGTCCCCGCTGCAGTGGGAGCACATCAACTTCGTGGGCTCCTACCCGTTCAACCGGCCCGACCGCCCTGGCCGGTTGCGTGACCTGCGTGACCCCGCCACTGCTGACGACGATCTGGAGCAATGACGAGGGGGCAGATCCCCGCACCCGCGCTACGGCCGGGCAGATCACGGCGCCCATTCCAGAGGCTGAGCGTGAATCCTTCTTCTGTTCGCTCAGGCGAGTAGGTGAAGGACGCGTTTTGCTTGCTGTTGAAGGGCGCCGACGGGGTTACGGGAGGCGAAGGGTCCGCCGGGGCCGAGCGTGAGGAACCAGCAGAGGGCGAGCAGGCGGCGGCATCCCCTCGATGGCTTCGTGAACGTGCTGGGCCTCAGGATTGACCGCAGGTCGCGGGGCAGAACGTGACCTCGGGGTAGCGTGATGACGGCTTGTCCAGGAGAGGCTGCCGCTGCGACTTCAGGTGCTGGTCGAGGAAGGCTGCCACGTAGGTGCGGGTGAGCTCGGCGGCGCGCGCCGCGGGCAGAACGCCGTAGGTTGGCGTGATGCCGAGTGCGCCCCCCATCAGCGGGACGTCGGTGAAGGACTGGTGTTCCGCGCCCGACAGCACGAGCCAGCGCTTCCACCCGGTCAGCAGCTTCCAGTCGCGCTCCCACGAAGTGTCGCGGCCGCCGGGGACGTGCTGCGGCGAGCCCAGGAACATGAACGGCCGGGAGAACCCGCTCTTGGGGATCCGGGCGTAGGTGGTGCCGTCCATGTCGATGCCGGCGCGCACCCGGGGGTCCTTCAGCATGGTCGCCATGGCGCTGGCCCCGCCGATCGACTGGCCTGCCATCGCGATTTTGGAGCGGTCGATCCGGTCGGAACCGTCCCATTTCGATGTCAGCTGGTCGAGCACGAAGGAGACGTCGGCCGCCCGGCCCGCGACCACCCCCGTGCCGAAGCCCGGGTCGGTGTCGCTGTCGCAGGCGAGGCATTCGGCGACCCGCCCGCCGGGGAAGGTCGTGGCGTAGCTCTCGTAGGTGTGGTCGATCCCGGCCACGACGTACCCTCGGCTGGCCAGATCCTCGGCCAGGGACGTGAGAGTGATCATCGGATTGGTGAAGCCGGGGGAGATCACCACCAGCGGCAGGTTGCGGCCCGCGGGTTCGGCGTTCTTGATGGCGTTCGTGCGCGCCTTGCTCAGCGTGTCGTCCGGCACGCCCCCGATCCCCAAGCGCCTCAGGGTGAGCTCCGATTCCTTCGGCGTCATGTACGGCGCCCGCTGCCCGTCTCGCTGCTTGGTCGGGTACCACAGGGTGACCTTGAGCTCTCTGGCGTCGACGTCGAGGTTCCAGGGATCGGGGCGGGAGGCGTCTTTCAGGTACAGGGCGGTGGTGCCGACCGGATGGGCGCCGGCGGGAGCGGGCAGGGCGGCCGGGCCGGTCGGCGGGGCCGACGGGACAGCGGACCGGGGCGGCGTGGGTGCGGAGCAGGCGGACGCGGCCAGGACGACCAGTGCTGCGGCGGCTGCCAGGAGGTGTCTCATCGAGAGGTCCATTCACTTGTGCAGCGAAGTCAGGGCCCTGGCCAGCGCGGGGTCACGCCCGGCGGCCGCGTCCTTCGGGGTCAGGGGCACGTAGTGGTCGGGGGGCACGCCGATCTGGTCGATCACCTCGCGATCAGGCCCCAGGTGGTGCCTGGACGGGAAGCCCAGCGTGGTGTTGTTGCTGAGCAGGTACGACTGCGCCGGGCCGGAGATGACGCCGGCGGTTCTGGTGCCGACCAGCCGGCCGAGGTGATGGTCCTTGATCGCAGAGCTGAAGTGCTCGCAGGCCGAGGCGCAACTGCGGTCGGTGAGCACCACCAGCGGCAGGTTGAGCAGCTCGACGGTGTCGTCGGTCCGCAAGGCCTCGCACTTGTTGTCCACGGTGCACAGGTAGGCGGTGACCTTGCCGTGGCCGAACGCGCTCACCAGCCGGATCGCCTCCACGGGGCTGCCGCCGCCGTTGCCGCGCAGGTCCAGCACGACGCCGGTGAGGGTCCGGCTGGTGCGCAGCCTGGAGATCGCCTTGAGGACCCTGTTCGCGGAGTCGGAAGCGAATCCGCGCAGCCGTACGTAGGCGATGTCGTCGTCCAGCAGCTTCGACTGCACCACTTGCAGGGCGGCCAGATCCCGCTGGTAGAGGCCGGGCTTGAGCGTCACGCTCCAGCGGCGGCCGGTGCTCTGCCGCAGCAGCCGCAGCCGGACCGGGCGCGCTTGCGGGTATTGCGGGTAGAGGGCGTTGATCGCGGGGGTGGCCTTGCCGTCGATGAAGGGCGCCGATCCGTTGATCGATTCGATGAGGTCGCCCGGGCGCAGTCCGGCGGCCTGCGCCGCGCCACCCTGCACGGTGGTGACGAACAGCGGGCCGACGGCGGTGCCGGGATTGCCCTCCACCTGCGGACCATTGACGTTCGCCTGCAGACCCAGGCCGTAGCCGTCGCCGTCGTAGTAGTCGGGTGGCTGCTGGACGCCGTGCGTCCAGCGGGCGTGATTGTCGCCGAGGCCGGCCACGATGGCCTCCAGGGTGACGACGGCCAGCTTGTCGCGAAGGTCGGGAACCTGATCGGTGGTCTTGCGATAGACGGCCTCAAAGGCGGCCCAGTCGGCTTTCCGGTCACCGGTCAGCGCCGGCATGGTGGCCTCGGGCAGGTCGCGTCCGTCGCGGTTGAGCTCCTGCGTCAGGGCGACGAATCCGGCGCTCAGCAGCGAGCGGGCGTCCAGCGTGGCGCCGCTGTAGTAGTTGCCCAGGATGCAGAAGTACGCCTGCTCGATCACGTCGATCGTGGTGGCCGTCTCCGCCCCGGGAGCCCCCTGGGGCCGTGCGCAGGCCGTACCGGTTGCCGTGCTCGCCTCGCTGCGCGGCGGCGTCGGCGCCGTGCACGCCGCCGCCAGGAGCAGGGCGAGCCCGGCGGCCGCGGTCCTGATGACGGTCATGACAGGCGCCTGCGGAGCCACCAGAAGGACGACCACGTGAGGCCGAGGGTGAGCAGGGCGTAGATCCCGGTCTCGATCCACTGGAAGGGCCAGAAACGCTCAAGGGGCTGGTAGGTCACCTTCTGCCGGTAGCCGAGCCGGTTGATCTCGACCATGCAGCTGTCCCCGGCGCTCGCCGACGGTGCGCAGGGGCCTGACGTGGTGGAGACCTGGGCAGCGGCTTCATCGTCGCCGCTGGCAATCGTGCGTCCGGACGCGTCGATGAGGGCGGTGGACAGGACCCACGCGCCGGTGTCGCCGGGAACGGCCGACTTCAGGCGAATCTCTACATATCCGCCTCGATCCCGGTTTATGCCGATGCCGTCCACGTTCGTCTTGCCGAGCTCGAAGGTCGAGGTGATCGGGGGCATCAGGTGGGGCCGGACCAGCAGCGGCATGGCGAGCTGGATCGCGGCGAAGACGGCCAGGGTGAGGGCCATGGCGGGCAGTGTGCGGCGCACCAGCATGCCCACGGCCACGCCGAGGACGAAGGCGAAGGCCGCATACCCCATCGGGGCGATGCCGCGCGCGCCGAACACCAGGGGAGCCATCAGGGCCAAACCCTCAGCGGCTGATTTGTCCAGAGGGTCGGACCACCAGGTCACCATGAGGCCGCACAGGCCGGCGGCGGCCACGGCGGTCAAGCCCATGAGCCCGAGCTTGACCGCCAGCCAGCGGCTGCGGGTGATGCTCTGGTTCCACACCATCAGGTGCGTGCCCGCCTCCAGCTCGCGGGTGATCAACGGTGCTCCCCAGAAGAGCCCGGCGAGGGCGGGCAGGAGCAGCACGACGAGAGTCAGGGCCATGAACGAGGTATCGTGCCCGCCGAGGAACCGGTCGTAGAAGCGGTCGCAGGTGTTGTCCTGGGTACAGGCGGCGATCCCGGCGGAGTAGTCGGAGGCCAAGCCGGGGCCGGTCAGGGCCAGGACGACGGCGAGGATGGCGAGCAGGGCGGCCATCATCGCGGCCGAGCCGCGGAACTGGCGCCAGGTCAGCCAGATCATCGCTGCACCTCCAGGGCGATTCGCTGGTCGGCGGTGTGCTTGTCCATGTAGGCCAGGACGAGGTCCTCCAGGCCAAGCTGGGTGACCGTCCAGGCGGGGTCGTGGATCGGGGCGTCAGTGCGGATCACGTACGTGCTCTGCCGGTCGGTGTGGCGTGCGGAGACCACGTGCTGGTCGGCGGGGAGCCGGTCGGGGTCGCGGCGCGGGCCGGTGAGCCGGTGATGGGTGGCCAGCAACTCGTCGGTCTCCCCGGCGACCTGGACGCGGGAGTCGACGAGCACGATCAGGTAGTCACACGTCCGCTCCAGGTCGGAGACCAGGTGGGAGGAGAGCAGCACGCTGAACTTGTGCTCGACGGTGGCTTCCATCAGTCCCTGCAGGAATTCGCGGCGGGCCAGCGGGTCGAGCGAGGCCACCGGCTCGTCCAGGATCAGCAGCTCGGGGCGTTTGGCCAGGCCCAGGGTGAGGGCGAGCTGGGCGCGCTGGCCGCCGGACAGCTTGCCCGCCCGCTGGGCGGGGACAAGACCGAGTTGCGCGATACGGTCCCGCGCCATGGTGGCGTCCCAGCGGGGGTTGAGCCGCGCTCCCAGCCGCAGGTGGTCGGCGACGCTCAGCCCGGCGTAGACGGGGGTGTCCTGGGCGACGAACCCGATCCTGGCCAGCTGCGCGGGCGTGCTTCCTGGCCGGCCGCCGAGCACGGTGATGCCGCCCGCCGTCGGTTCGAGCTGGCCGCTGGCCAGCTTCAGCAGCGTGGTCTTGCCGGCTCCGTTGGGGCCGACCAGCCCGACGACGTGCCCGGCAGGGATGTCGATGGTGCACTCACGCAGCGCCCAGCGCTTGCCGTATTTCTTGCCCAGTGCCTGGGCCTGCAGGACAGAAGTCACGCTATGTCCTCCTGAGCGGTGGTCCGAAAGGTGGTCATGAAGAGGGCCTCGATGCTTTCGTCGTCGAGGCCGGCCCGGCGGGCCTTGGCCAGCCAGCGCTGCAGTTCCAGCCGCAGCGGGCCGTGCGCGGCCAGCGAGGCGTTGGTGAGCGTCGCCGTCACGAACGTCCCCACCCCCGGCCGGGCGGCGACCAGGCCCTCGTGCTCGAGCTCCCGGTAGGCCTTCAGGACGGTGTTGGCGTTGATCGCCAAGTGCGCCACCACCTCCTTGACGGTCGGCATCTGGTCGCCCTCGCGCAGCACGCCGAGCCGTAGCGCGTGCCGTACTTGCTGGACCAGCTGCAGGTACGGCGAAACACCCGACCTGCCGTCCAGATGGAACTCGATCACCGGCTTCTCCATTTATCTAGCCTGCTAGTACTTTAGAGTCCCAGATGTTAAAGGATCATAAGGATCGCTGTATAGGCCTCGCCCGGTGGCGCCCGAAGCGGTCCATCGCTCCTCAGCCCTTACGCCGGGGCAGATCTTTCCCCTGCCTCGTCGAATGGCTGCCGCAGTAAATACCGGATTTACTGCGGCAAGCTCATGATCGCGGCCATACTGACCTGCACTGTCTCTCTCGGTGACCGAGGTCGAGGTGTACGCATTTACTGCGGCAGAGCAGAAGGCTGGAAAAGATGAGTGCTGGCACCGCCGACGTGATCCCCCTCGGCCAAGATCGCCCCGAGACGTACGGCGACGCGGTCGAGGCCTATCTGCGCTCGGCCGGGATCGGCGAGTCATCCAAGCGGATCTATCGCATCTCGTTGACGACGTGGGCCTGGCTCGCCTGCGGACAGCAACCGCCGCTCGGTAAGGACCGCCGCGCCGCCCAGGCGCCCGCGACCAGGTTCGCGGCGCTCGCCGATCCGGCGACCTCCCAGCTCCTCGCCGGAGCCTTCGTTGAGCGGTCCCGCCTCGTGGACGCCGACACCGCTAACCGGGAGCTGTCGATCATGAAGGCCGCCATCGGCTGGTGGCGCAATCGCGGTTGGCTCGCCGACAACCCGATTCTCGGCATCGAACGACGGCCCGCTCCGCCCGACCGGACCAAGGCCCTGTCCCGCGATCAGCTCGCCGCCCTGTTCGATCTCAAGGTCGGCGTCCGGGAGAAGACCCTGTGGAAGATGCTGTATGAGACGTGCGCCCGAGCGCAGGAGATTCTCACCCTCGACATCGCCGACCTCCTGCCGGCCGACAAACGCGGCCGAGTCCTGTCCAAAGGCGGCGCGACCGACTGGGTGCACTGGCAATCGGGCACCGCCCAACTCCTGCCCCGCCTGCTCAAAGGCCGCGCTCGCGGCCCGCTCTTCCTCACCGACCGCAAAGCTTCCGCCCGTACCCCGACCACAGACGTGTGCAAGCTCACCGGACGCGGACGGCTGTCCTACCGGCGCGCCGCCGAGCTGTTCGAGGCCCTCACCCGGCCGCTGGCACACCCCGGGATCGTCGACGCAGCCGAACTCGAACTACGCGGCGGCTGGACGCTGCACCAACTTCGCCACTCCGCCCTCACCCACGAAGCAGAGGACGGCACCAACACGCCCACCCTGCTCGCCCGATCCCGGCACGCCTCCGTCCGATCCCTGGAACGCTACGCCAGGCCCGGCGTCGACGCCGTCGCCGACCACGTGGCCGGGCGCGACCCCGCCGCTCGCCGCCGGTCCATCTGAGCGGCCAGGATCAGCGCAGGTCCTCGGTGATCGTCCAGCCCCGGTTGCGGCCCATCCGGGCGAGCTGCCGGCGCAGGTCAGCGATGCGTTCACGGGCGTCGGGGCCGGCGATCCCGATCGTGATGCGCTCATCAGTGGCGTGGTAGCTGGTTCGCCGGTCACCAGCGGCCACACGGCACGCCGCGTTGATACCGGCGCGCAACCGAGTGATCTTACGAGGGTCGTCTTGACCGCCGAAGCCCTCGATCGTCAGACAGGAGAACAGCGGTGCGCGCTGGAGACTGTCGCGGCGCTCCACGGCGTTCTGCTCATCCTGATCGAGGCGCAGAGCACTAAGGATCTTGTCGCGGTCAGTTGAGCTGATCGGCCTGCGGCCCAGCCAGTCGGGCCAGCCATCCGGGCGGGTCGGCACGATGCGCACCGGCTCAAACGGCGCTACAGGCGCGATCGTCTCAGCGGGCAGGTCGGTGGAATCGGCGGCCGCGCTGTCGCTCACCTGGCTCCTCGTGATGTATCTCGCCATGAGCGGCGATCTCTCCCAAGAGTACCGGTGGCATCCAACCCACGATCTACAAATAGGGCCCATTCGCCACATCGTGAGCACAGTTGGCCACCGGACACACCACCGGAACTCTACCCATCTTGACCTGCGGCGGGAGGCTTAGCGTTCAATTTCAGCCGGATGGTCCCAGCACCCCATCTCCGCCGCCACGAACCGCCCATGATCGCGATTAACGTCGTGCTGCTCGCGCTGGCCGCCTTCGTGGCCTGGGGCCGGTTCGGCCCCCACGCGTTCTGACTTAGCTCGCTCGCCAAGGCTGCGGCCGGGATGAGGCACGAGGAGGTCCGCGACCTGGGCGACAGGCTCGGGCCGTCCTGCAACGTCAGCGGCTACGTGCTGCCGGACCAGGACGCCCCCGACTGATTTTGCTGGCGAGAAGCAGCAGCGTTGCCGGTCTGTTTGGACAGCGCTCAAGGGTTGATCGGGCCCAGAACGTCGGCGAGAAGTAACAGCACCGCCGCCTGCTGTCGGCGACAGTGGCGCCGCACGCGGACGCCCGGCCGTCACGCTCCGTCCGCTGCTCCCAGCGCGCCTTCCCATGGCCACGTCATGTGCGGCGACGCCCGGAGCTGTCACCGCACGTCGGCAATTTCGCCGCCGCGCTCGCCCGCACCGTCCTTGTCAGCATCAGCTGAGGTCTCCGGGAGATCGGCGGCGAGGATCATCTGGCGGGCCACGCCCATCATCCAGATGAAGGTGAAGGCGATCACCGTGGGGTTCTTGACGGAGACGAGCACCGCGCTCACCCACTCACGCGACCCCTCCGCCACCCACGTCTGGACCGCGGCGTTGGGCAGGACGTCGAAGACGGCGAATGCGGCGCCCAGGACGAGGAACTGGGCCAGGAAGTTGGCGCGCCGGTGGTCGACGAACCAGGCCAGGCGCTGCCAAAGCCGGTCAAGCTGGGCGAGTTCAGGGTCGCGGGCGATGGCCAGCTTGTAGATCGTGTAGATCAGCAGGAGGCGGACGGCTCCGGTGAGGACCTCAGTCGCGCCGTTGACCGCGGCGGGTAGGTCGTCACCCCAGCGCACCGCGACGAACCGCTGGATTGTGGGGATCATCGAGAAGCCGGCGACGACCCAGAAGTGCCGCACATAGAAACGCATGCCCCATCGTGCGGCGTCGCGACTGAGGAGAAGCCCTGAAGGAAGACTCATACCAGTAGACTAATTCAATCTGATGAAATATTCACTGTAGTGAAATATTGGAGGACGGATGGACGGCGCGGAGCTGGGCTGGGAGCTGAGCACGGCGGTCGTGCTCTTCCACGAGGCGATCGCGCGGCGGCTCGGGCTGAGCGCGGCCGACCACAAGGCCCTGGGCATCGTGACCAGGAAGGGCCCGCTACCCGCCGGAGCGCTCGCGGCGGAGCTAGGGCTCGGCGCCAGCGCGATCACCGCGCTGGTCGACAGGCTGGAGCGGGCGGGTTACGTGCAGCGTGCCCCCGACCCCGCCGACCGCCGCCGCGTGCTGGTCTCGGCCGACACCGGCCATGCCCCCGACCTTGGCGGGATCTTCGCCGATCTCGGCCGCGAGATGTCGGCCTTCATGGCCAAGTACGACGAGCGCGAACTCGCTGCGATCGTCGACTACGTCGTCAACACGATCGCGGTGCTCAAGGCGCAGACCGTGCGCCTGGCGACGGACGACGGCCGGTAACCGCAACCGGATCTACGGGGCACGGTTTGGCGCGGGTCATCCCGTGGTGAACATCAATGCTCCCACCTCAAGCCCCCGGGCGCTGTTACTTCTCAGCGACATCACCTTCAAGCGCAAACGATCGCTGTCGCAGCAGACCGGCAAACGCTGTCACATGTCGCCGACAAAACCACCCCCGACCCCCGCGACTACCACCCGTACATGGGGTGCCGTTAAGAAACGTGTCACCAGCCGCAAACCGCAACGCCTCTGCAGGTCAGGAAGGTATGCCTTCGTAAAAGCATCAATCCATCGGACCCATTTCAGCTCCTCGATGCAAGCCGCTGACCTGCGCCTTCTCTTTCATTTGCGGCTGGTGACACGTTTCTTAACGGCACCCCAACCAGGCCGCGAGGCGTGTTCCTCAACCCCCCGTTACGAACGCGGACGTTTGTCGTAGCGACGGTCCACTCTCCCTACTCATGACCATTCAGAGATCCCCCCGGCTCGAAACTCTCCTCGGGGGAAACCTCATCGACCGCGAGGTGCTCGAATACGCCCACCTCCAACTCCTCATCGACGGACAGGTACCCGAGGCCGAAGATCTCGACTAGGGGTGTCGGTAAGACTCGTGCAGCCAGGTACACGCGATTAAGTTCGCCCAGGTCAGCGATGCCACTGACGGACCGTTACGGGATCTTTCTGGGATCGCCCGACGTAGATGATCGGCTGCGGCCAGTATTGGTGCGGATTCGTGGGGTATGCGGCGGCTTGGCTGACCGCTTCGCGAGAGAGCCGGATGCCGCGTGGCGCGTGTGCTGGACGAGAACGAGCTCGTTGGGAACTGGACGCTGGTCGGGGGCGAGCTGGATCAGCTGTCGGGCCGGCGGGGCGCGACGAAGCTCGGGTTCGTGCTGCTTCTGCGGTTCTACGCGCTGAACGGCCGGTTCCCGACGGGCCGGGCGGAGTTCCCTGATCAGGTCGTTGCCTACGTCGCCCGGCTGGTGGACGTGCCCGCTGCAGAGTTGGGGCTGTATGAGTGGGATGGTCGGACGATCAAGGATCACCGTAAGGACATCCGGAAGTACTTCGGGTTCCGGGAATGCTCGCTCACCGATTCCGACAAGGCCGCGGCGTGGCTTGCCGCGGAGGTGTGTGAGAAGGAGCGGCAGGTCGACCGGGTTCGCGCCGAGCTGCTGGCGCATCTACGGGAGGAGCGGATTGAGCCGCCGGCCCGGGACCGGATCCGGCGAATCACCGGGACGGCGCTGCGGCAGGCCGAACAGACCCAGACCTCCCGCATCTCCAGCCGAATCCCAGCCGCGGCCATCCCGCGGCTCCTCGCCCTGATCGCCAAGAGCGCCGACCCCGGCGACGAACCCGAGGACCAGGTGGAGTCGGCGCCGCGCAGGCCGCCGGCATGGACGCCTTCGCGGTGATCCGGGAAGAGCCCGGCAACGTGAGCGTGAAGGCGATCGAGCGGGAGGTGTTCAAGCTGAACGCGATCCGCAAGGTCGGCCTCCCGGACGACCTGTTCGCCGACGTCGCCCCGAAGGTTCTGGCCTCCTGGCGGGCCCGCGTCGCCGCTGAAGCGCCCTCCCACCTGCGGTCTCACCCGCACGACATCAAGGTGACGCTTCTGGCGGCCTACCTGTACCGCCGGTCCCGTGAGATCACCGACACCTTGGTCGACCTGCTCATCGCCACGGTGCATCGGATCAACGCCCGCGCCGACACCAAGGTGACCGGCGATTTCGTGGCGGAGCTGAAGCGGGTGTCGGGCAAGGAGAACATCCTGTTCAAGATGACCGAGGCCGCTCTCGGGTCACCCGAGTCGCGGGTGGAGGACGTCATCTACCCGGCGATGCCGGGCGGCTACAAGACGCTGGTCCAGTTGCTGCAAGAGTACAAGGCGAAGGGCACCTCTTACCGGCAGCACAAGCAGCGAGTGTTCAAGGCCTCCTACACCAATCACTACCGTACGGGGTTGATCCAGATTCTGGAGGTGCTGGAGTTCGGGTCGACGAACACCGTGCACGCGCCGATGGTGCAGGCTCTCACCTTGATCAAGCGGTACAAGGCCGAGCAGTCCAACCGGATCAAGTGCTATGCGCTCGGTGAGAACGTACCCGTGGAGGGGATCGTCCCGGCCGAGTTGGTGGAGCTGATGTACCGGGCCGACAGCACGAAGCGGCAGCGGATCCTGCGCACCGTGTACGAGTGCGGCGTCTTTCAGACGCTACGGGAGAAACTGCGGTGCAAGGAGATCTGGGTGGTCGGCGCCGACCGGTGGCGCGACCCCGACGACGACCTGCCGAAGGACTTCGAGGACAGTCGGGCCGAGAACTACGCCAAACTCCGCAAACCGCTGGAAACGTGGTGGAGAACTACAACGGCGTCAACGACTACATCAAGTTCGGCAAGCGCGGAGAGCTCGCCTCCAACCGGCGCGAAGAACAGGAACTGGGGATGTTGTGCCTGCACATTCTCCAGTCGGCCCTCGGTCTGATCAACACGCTGATGATCCAGGACACCCTCGCCCTACCCGAGTGGGAGAACGTCCTGACCGACGCCGACCGGCGCGGGCTCACGCCGCTGTTCCACACCAACATGACCCCCTACGGTGAGATCCAGCTGCGCACCGACCGGCGCCTGGACCTCACCGACCTGCCGACTGCGTAACGCCGGACGCTCGCCCGTTCCGGCGGCAGCGCGGCTGGACCATCCCGGCGCTCGATGCCGGCGGGGTTCGGCGATACTGTGGGCGTGGAGTACGTGTCCAGAGTGCCGCGACCGCCGCTGGACGGGCTGATCGACGACCTTTACTACCTGGAGGGTACGCCGCCGTACGCCCGGCTGACGCTGCCGCCGATGCCGTCGGCGTTGCTCATCGTCAACCTCGGGGCGCCGTTCCGCATCCGCGCCGGCACCGACATCGAGACGGCCGAGTACGCCGACGGCTGCGTGGTCACCATGCCCACCCGCGCGTTGGAGTTCGGCTACCCACTCCGGACCCGGTCCGTCGGCGTGCACTTCAAGCCGTGGGGGCTGGCGCCGTTCCTGCCGATGCCCGCGGCCGAGCTGTGTGACCGGCCGGTGACGGTGGAGCAGGTTTGGGGCCGGCCCGCCATTGCCGAGCTGCGGGACCGGCTGGCCACGGCGGCCGGGCCGTACGAGATGCTGACGCTGCTCGAGGAGGAGCTAATGCGACGGCTGTGCGAGACCGTCGGTCTGGGGCTGGTCCGCCATACGAGCAGCGTCATCGCGGCGGCCAGCGGGGCGGTGGCGATCGGCGACCTGAGCGTGGCAGCCGGTGTCAGCAGCACTCATCTGGCGCAGCGGTTCAAGGAGCTCATCGGCGTCACGCCGAAGCGGCTGGCCCGCACCTACCGCTTCACCGCCACCGTGTTCGCGATCAACCCCGCCGGACCGATCGACTGGGGCGACCTCGCCGGTGGCGCAGGCTACTTCGACCAGGCCCACTTCGGCCACGAGTTCCGGGCGTTCACCGGGCTCACGCCGACCCGGTACGTCGAAGTCCGGCGGCGGTTCCTGCGCGAACATCCCGGCCACGCGCTGGACGGCTGGCCGCTGCCGGCCGATTGATTTCTTACAAGAGCGACAGCTCACGACACGCTAATTTGGGGGCACCCCAAAGCAGAGGAGAGCCCCGTGGGCAAGGTGGTCATGTACAGCTCGGTGTCGGTGGACGGCTTCGTCGCGGACGAGAATGACCAGCCCGGACCGCTGTTCGACTGGTTGTCCAGCGGTGACGTCCCGTTGGACGAGAGCGGCGAGCTGAAGGTGTCGCAGACGTCCTACGACTACACCCGGCCGTACTGGGACCAGATCGGAGTCACGATCGTCGGCCGCCACGTTTTCGACATGACGGACGGCTGGGACGGGAAGCCGCCGGGCGGGATCGACCACGTGGTCGTCGTGACGCACCGGCCGGAGCCCGAGGGCTGGGACCCCGAGGCGCCGTTTCACTTCGTCGACGGCGTCGAGGCAGCCGTGGCCAAGGCGCAGGAGCTTGCGGGTGACCGCATGGTCGAGGTCGCCGCTGGCGACGTCGGTGGCCAGGTGCTTGCCGCGGGCCTGATCGACGAGGTGCGCATGGACGTCGTACCCGTCGTGTTCGGGTCCGGCAAGCGCTACTTCGGGTCGGTCCACGCGCAGCACCTGTTGGAGGATCCTGACGTGGTGATTCAGGGCAACCGGGTGCTTCACCTGCGCTATCGGGTGCGCCGTTGACCGATCTGAGCGGGTACGCGAAGAAGTCCACTGCGAACAGTGACACAAGATCGGGCCTCCGGCTGCGTTTGCGCATCGCTGTCCCTGGTCGGGCAGCCGACGCCGATCCGCCCCAGCACCTCACCTGCGGCAAGTTCAACTCAAGGTCACTGGTTGCCGGTTTCCGTCGTATCTTGGCCGACCCCCGAACGGACTTGGCCTGAGCGTGGCCTCGGGACTTTGGGCCCGATCAACGCGCCGACGCCGCCCTCCCATCAGAGCTTCTGATATCTCTCGATATCAGAAGCTAATCGCAGGACTAGCTTCTGATATCGCGGTCCTGGACTACGCTTAGCCCGGCGAATCAACCTCTGATATTGCGAGGGCGATGTGGGGCGGCAGCACCAAGCGGTACCCGAGGCGTTCACCACGATCCACGCCGCCTACGCCGCAGCGCTGAAGCGGGCCCCGCTGGACGGCGACACCCGCCGCGCCTACGACTCCCGGGTCCGGACCTTCCTCGCCTGGCTGGAGGCCAGCGGCCTCGACGGCGACCCGCTCACCGACGCCCACGACCGCGACTTCGCCGTCCGCGACTACAAGACCCACATGAAGACCGTGCTGCGCCGCGCGTCGAATACCGTCAACGCCCACCTCACCGCGTTGGACCACTTCTTCACCCAGCTCGGACTCGGCCCCGCCGTCGTCCGCCGCGACGACGCCCCCAAGCTCGCGCCCCGCACCCTGGACGCCCGCCAGCAGAAGCGCTACCTGCGCGCCGTCGAACGCCGCCCCCTCGCCCGCGACCGCGCCATCGGCCGGCTGCTGTTCTACTCCGGCGTCCGGATCGCCGAGCTCGTCGCTCTGGACGACGACGACGTCCCGCTCTCGGCGCGCAAAGGCAAGGTCATCGTCCGCTCCGGCAAGGGCGAGACCTCCCGCGAGATCCCGCTCCTGGACGGCACCGCGCGGACCTCCGTCACCGAGTGGCGCACCGACCGTGCCTCCTGGCCCGGCGCCGACACCCCGGCGCTGTTCCTCAATCGCCGCGGCGGGCGTCTGTCGGCCCGGGCGGTCGACCAGCTCATGGACGAACTCGCCACCGACGCCGACATCCTCGACGACGCGGGCGCCCTCGCCCTTTCCGCCCACATCCTGCGGCACACCTTGGCGACCAACCTCCTGCGCGCGGGCGTCGACATCGTCGTCGTCGCCGAACTCCTCGGCCACACCCGCCTCGACACCACCCGCCGTTACACCCTGCCTACCCACGCCGACCTCGAAGACGCCGTCAGCCATCTTCCCGCCGATCAGTAGGGCCACCGCTGACCTGGGCGAACTTGATCGCGTGTACCTGGCTGCACGAGTCTTACCGACACCCCCTGTCGGGCGGGCTGACGATCCGCCAGGCCGCCGAGAGTTTGAAGGTGGAGACCTTCACCCTGAAGGCGTGGCTGAAGGAAGCCGGTATCCAGATCAGCCCTGCCGCGTCCACGCCGGTGACGGCGAAGAAGGGGTTGAGGAACCGGCGGACAGCCGTTGGCGCTGAGAATGATCATGCATGGCAGGCCGCATAAGATCTTGGAGGAGTCAAGCTGTCTATACGGGCGATTAGCTTACGGTCAACCAGATCTCCTGGCACGACGGCGTCTACGGCGACGTGCACTGAGACACCGGCGTCACCAAGCAGGACGGCTCCTCGGGCGGCAGACACGATGTCCTCACACTGGTCGCCAAGCGCACCACGGAGACAACCAGGCATACCCGGCTTCAGCGCCTACGTCTGTCAAGGCCATCCCGCACTATCGTTGCGGCATGAACACCCCGGCAGCGGAAGCCAACATCGACGACGACCTTGTTGACCGCCTGATCCGCGTGCAGCACCCGGATCTGGTGGGCCCGCTTACCCCCGTCGCCAACGGCTGGGACAACGTCATCTACCGCCTGGGGGCGGACCTGTCCGTACGGCTGCCGCGCCGCCAGGTTGCCGTCGACCTCATCGTCAACGAGCAACGCTGGCTGCCAGTCCTGGCCGACTACGTCGAGGTCGCGCTGCCCATACCCGTCAGAACCGGCGTGCCCGGCGAGGGCTACCCGTGGCCGTGGACGATCGCGCCCTGGTTCGAAGGCCGCACGGTCGCCGACGTGCCGCCGCCCCACCGCTCCAGCATCGCCGTCCCGTTGGCCGACTTCATGACGGGCCTCCACCGGCCCGCACCGCCTGACGCACCGCGTAACCCCGTCCGCGGAGTCCCGCTCGCCGCCCGCGACGAAGCGGTACGGCAACGCCTACCGTCCATTCCCCGATCAGCTGAGCTTCTCCCCCTCTGGGAGAAACTGGCCGCCCTCCCGCCCTGGCAGGGCCCCGCGCTCTGGCTCCACGGCGACCCGCACCCGGGAAACCTCCTGCTCAACGGGGAAGAGCTGGCGGCTGTCCTGGACTTCGGCGACCTCACCAGCGGCGATCCCGCCACCGACCTTGCCGCCGCGTGGTTGGTGTTCGACGAGAACGCGCGCGGGGTCTTCCGATCACGCGTGGACGCCGACGAGGTGACCTGGGAGCGCGCACGGGGCTGGGCCCTCGCCATGGGCACTGCTCTGGCCGCCTACTCGGCCGATAACCCCAGCATGGCGACCATCGGCGATCACGTCCTCGACCAGGTGCTTCTCACCTAGAGGTGTAACGCAGCGCCCGATAGAGCACGGGGTGATGGCGTGGCTCAGTTGCCGGCGGCGAGTTCGGCGCGTGCAGCGGGGGCTGCGACGGCTTGGCGGCCGCCGCTGGATTTCAACTCGGGCACGTACTTGGGGTGGCACCGGAATACGGTAGAAACGGGCCGTGGGACGACAAAGTGACTGATCAGCGCTGAGCCAGTGCCTCGTAGGCACGAGGTTGAGGAACCCAGGAACAGCGGTTGGCGCTGAGAATGATCATCGTGCGGGAGGCCGCCTGGGTCTCGATGTGATGAAGGTATGGCGGGCGGCCGGGTGCCTGGACGACTAGGGAGACACCGTTCCTGCCCGGAGCGGTGGGCGATCACAATCGCGTCGACGCTACCTGCTCGCCCACGGCCGCCCCCTCGCCGAATTGACCACCCGCGAGGAGCTGATGCTCTTGACCTGGTCGCTCGCGGCCTGTTCAGGGGACGTCGCCCCTGATTGCGAGGGTGTTTGCCGGGACGTTGGCGTTTCCGCTTTGGGGTCCCGTAGCCCATCCGCTTCTCTACGGCAACGGTCACTTTGTAGTGCCCGGGGTATGACGTTAGCAACCGCTGACCAATATCAGGCGGAAACTTCAGAGTCGGAGTTGATGCATGGTGGAACGACGCATGTCGGTTGCGACGCACTGGGGTAGTTATATCGCCGTAGTCGATTCCGGCCAGCTGGTGCGAATCGAGCCGAGGCACGATGACCCCGTGCCATCGCCGATCGGCCCCGGAATGGTGACAGCCGCCGACGATAGCGCTCGCGTGTTGCGCCCCGCGGTGCGCAAGGGCTGGCTGAACGGCGAGCCGCGCGCCCACGACACGGCCAGAGGTACGGACGCCTTCGTGGAGGTGAGCTGGGACGATGCGATCACGCTGGTGAGCGATGAACTCCGTCGAGTTCGTTCACAGCACGGAGACAGCGCGGTGTTCGGCGGGTCCTACGGCTGGGCGAGTGCGGGCAGGTTCCACCACGCGCAGGGTCAGCTCCACCGGTTCCTGGCGCTGGGAGGGGGATACACCGACTCTCGCAACACCTACAGCACCGCGGCGTTGGAGGTCATCCTCCCTCATGTGATCGGCGGCCATCCGTGGAGCTACCAGTCCCGGATGCCGATGTGGGGTGAGATAGCCGAGAACTGTGAGCTTGTGGTGGCGTTTGGAGGGCTTGCCCTCAAGAACAGCCAGATCAACCCTGGCGGGCTGGCCAGGCACCAGACGCAGAACCTGCAACGCCAGTGCCGTGAGGCTGGGGTGCGGTTCGTGAACATCAGCCCCATCCGCAGCGATACCGCCGGCTTCCTCGACGCCGAATGGTTGCCCGTCATCCCCAACACCGACACCGCCGCGATGCTCGGCATCGCACACACGATGCTGGTCAACGGGTGGCACGATGAGGACTTCCTTCGCCGGTGCTGCGCCGGGTTCGATCGCTTCACCTCCTACCTGGTCGGCGAGCTCGATGGCATCCCGAAGGATGCTGCCTGGGCAGCGAAGATCACGGGCATCAGCCGCGACGCGATCACCGACCTCGCTGGCCGCCTCACCACCCAGCGTTCTCTCATCATGGTCAACTACGCGGTGCAACGGGCAGACCATGGTGAACAACCGATCTGGATGTCTGTCGTACTGGCCGCCATGGCGGGCTCGATGGGTCGGCCTGGCTGCGGCTGGGGCGCAGGGTACGCGACGATGGACGCGACAGGCGTTGCCCCAGATCGCCCCTTCGTGGGGACGATACCCGAGGTTTCCAACCCTGTTCCGGATTTCATCCCAGTGGCAAGGATCGCCGATGCCCTGCTGCATCCGGGCAAGACCATCGACTACGACGGCCAGCGCCTCACGTTGCCCGAGCTTCGCCTGATCTACTGGTGTGGAGGGAACCCGTTTCACCACCACCAAGATCTCCATCGGTTGGCGCGCGCCTGGCAGACCCCTGACACGGTGGTGGTTCACGAAGCCTGGTGGAACACCACGGCCAAGTTCGCGGACATCGTGCTGCCCGTCGCCACCAGCCTGGAGCGCGACGACTTCGCCGCCGGATTTTCGGACCCCCACATCGTCGCGATGCCGAAGGTCCGCGAGCCGGCGGGCGAGTCGCGCACCGATCACCACATCTTCGCCGCCTTGGCCTCCCGGCTCGGGTACGAGCGGGAGTTCACGGAGTCGCGCTCCGAGATCGAGTGGGTCCGACACCTTTACGAGCAGACGAGGGCCAAGCTCGGCGGCGATGCCGCCTTGCCGAGCTTCGACGACTTCTGGCGCAGCTCCACCGCTGAGCTGCCGGCGGCGACCGGACCGTTCCCCGGCAGTTTCGAGGACCTCCGCTCAGATCCGCAGCGTTTCCCCCTACTGACGCCGTCGGGCCGGATCGAGATCTTCTCCGAGGAGATCGACTCGTTCGGCTACGACGACTGCGCCGGGCATCCGAAGTGGTTTGAACCAGTGGAGTGGCTTCGTGCCGATCTGTCGGACCGATTCCCGCTGCACCTGATCTCGAATCAGCCGGCCTCACGCTTGCACAGTCAGTACGACAACGGTGGCCGCAGTCTCAGTTCGAAGATCGGTGGTCGTGAGCCCGTGACGATGAATCCGTTGGACGCTGCGTCGCGCGGCATCGAGAGCGGCATGATCGTGCGCGTCTACAACGATCGAGGTAGCTGTCTCGCGGGCGCGGTCCTGTCGGACGACGTCATGCCGGGCGTCGTGCAACTGTCCACGGGGGCGTGGTGGGATCCGGTCCAGCCAGGCCTGAACGGAACGTTGGACCGCCACGGTAATCCGAACGTTCTCACCGCGGATCGGCCGTGCTCGCGCCTGTCCCAAGGACCGAGTGCTCTCAGTGCGCTGGTCGACGTTGAGCGCTACGACAGCCCCCTTCCCGATGTGCTCGCCTTTTCACCCCCAAGCCTCGAGCATTGAGACTGGAGGAGGTCGTCAGCGGGAGCGTCGGCGTGCTGCCGGATCGTGTTCGGCGGTGATACGGGCGGAGGTCTCCTCGCCCAGGCGAACGTAGCGGCCGAGGCTGGCCAGGTGCTGGTGGCGGCTCTTGGCCTGCAACTCCGGCGCCCGGCGCGTCCCCGACGAGGCGCCGGACGGGTTCGTGCTGGCGTGGACCGCGGAGTGGTACGTGCGGGAGGAGGCGCTGTGGGCGGCGAACCTGGCGATCATCGGCTACCACGGCACGCTGCCGCTGACCCCGGTGTTCGGCACCGACACCCTGTCCTCCTCCGACGGGCAGCGATTCCCGGTGCGCGGCAAGACGTTGACCGGCCGGGACATGGTGATCCACGGCGGGCGGGTCCTCTCGACCTACACGCATGTGACCGACCAGCACACGACCTACGGCACGAAGATCATCGTCGCCACGAAACGCGAGGCGCACTACGTCCTTGACGAGATCCTGGGCAACGCGACGGACGTCCCCGTCACCGAGCACGCGACGGACACGCATAGGGTGACGCTGGTCAACTTCGGCCTGTTCGACCTGCTCGGCTTGCAGCTGTCCCCGCGCATCCGGGACCTGGGCAAGATCACCCTGTACCGCACCGGGTCGCGGGCGCAGGTCGAGGCAGAGTTCCCGCACACCGGACCGCTGCTGACCCGCAAGCTCAACACCGACCTGATCGCCGAACACTACGACGACCTGCTCCGTGTGGCCGGGTCGTTGAAGTTCGGGCAGGCCACCGCCTCCCTGCTGGTCGGCAAGCTCTCGGCCTCGGGACGGCAGAACGCCCTGGCTGCGGCGCTGAAGGAGTACGGCGCGCTGAGGAGAACGATCTATGCAGCCCGGTACTTGGCTGACCCGGCGTACAGGCGGAAGATCTCGCGGCAACTGAACAAGGGCGAGTCCCTGCACGCCCTCAAGCGCGATCTGCTCTACGCCCACGAAGGAACCGTGCGGGCCCGCCACATCGAAGCGCAGACCGAGCAGGCATGGTGCCTCACGCTGGTCACCAACGCGGTGGTGACGGTCGACGGAGTACTACGGCCTGGCCGTGGACTCGATGCGCGCGGCAGGCCGCCGCATCGACGACGAGGTCTTGGCCCATATCTCCCCGGCGCACAGCGAGAACATCAACTTCTTCGGCGCCATCGAGGTCGACATCGAAGGCGAACTCGCGCAGCTCGGCCCGACCGGATACCGGCCGCTGCGGGTGCGCGACACCCTGTTCTGAGCCGAGGGCCTGGCGATGGCTCGGCGTACCGGCCGAGGTGTTGGGGCGATGGTCTCGCCACGGCCTGCGGCGAAGCCATACGGCGCTGTCGGCCCTTCAGTAGTAGGCGCCGAAAAACAACGCTTAGCTGCGTCGGCGCTGCTGGATGTAGGTACTCGCGGATCTTGCCGCGCACGTGCGGCCGCTGGTCGCCGAGCGAGATGCCCAGCGTCGGGAACTGGTTGGCGATCTCCAGCGCGGTGAGGGGGCCTGGCTGGCGCTATAGCTGTGTGATCAGGCGTTCGGGGACCCAGATCGCTCACACTCCTGCTCGCGCAGCGAGCGCGTCGAGCGCTACCGCAACGCCTCTGCGAAAGTAGACAGCCTCTGTTGCAGGTGGCCGTGGAAGGCCTTCCCGTCCGGGCAGACGGCAGCAGCGGTCGGGGAGAGTTGGCCATGGGTGCGCCGCTGCCCGCGCGAGGGTGAAATCGAGATCCGGTGGGTGGTGCTCGAGCCTAGCCGAGTACGCCGTGCCGAGTCCGGAACGCGAGGACTACCTGCGGACGCAGATCGCGCACCGATTAGGTTTCCGCGCCGCGCCCGTCTGTACGTGTGAGATCGACTCACGAGAGGTTGGCACGATGCGGAAACTGATCTTCGGCATGAACCTGAGCCTGGACGGCTACATCGCCGCGCCCGGCGACGACCTCGGCTGGAGCGTACCGAGCGACGAGCTGTTCCAGTGGTGGTCCGACCGGGTGGGGGCGACCGACCTGGCGCTGTACGGGCGCAAGCTGTGGGAGGCGATGAGCTCCCACTGGCCGACCGCCGACCAGCAGCCTGGCGCTACCCCGGCGGAGATCGAGTTCGCCGGCCGCTGGCGGGACATGCCGAAGGTGGTGTTCTCCTCGACGACCAGCACGGTCGACTGGAACACCCGCCTGGTCACCGGCGACGCGGTCGCCGAGATCACCCGGCTCAAGGCCGAAGACGGCGGCCCGATGGACATCTGCGGCGCCACGCTCGCCGGGGCGGCCATGCGGGCCGGGCTGATCGACGAGTACGTGCTGGTCACCCACCCGGTCCTGGTGGGCGGCGGCACGCCGTTCTTCACGGCCCTGGACAGCTGGGTGAACCTGACCCTGGTGGAGACGCGGACGTTTCCCGGCGGCGTGGTGCTGACCCGATACGAGACGAGGCGATGAGCACGGGCCAGATGCTCGGCTCGTGAGGCCAGGTCGAAATCCTTCCTGGCGTGCTCACCGTGACCCTCGGCTATGAGGGAACCTTCCCCGGTCCCTTCCTTGCGTTCCGAGTGAGCTGTTGACCGACGTGCTGGAGATGAGGGACGACGGCGTCGTTGATCGTGACGATGTTCTTCGGGCATGAAGATGCCCCGCCGGCAACGCCGGCGGGGCGGTGGTGCTCGAGTTGCCGCGTTGGTGTTCAGCTGGTCGGGGTGCTCATTCCGCGGTGACTTCGGTGACGGCGGCCCGTGCGCTGGACTCGTCGACGATGGGGCCTTCGTCTGATCACAGTGTCGGGGGCAGGCCCAGCCATGGTTTGTCGGTGGCGTCGAATCCGGTGAGCTCGGCGATCTTCCTGTCGACGATGTGCAGGACCGCGATGGTAAATAGCCGGTACTCCGGGTCGTCGGGGGTGCGGAGGTACAGCGCGGCGGCAGGCATGCGGTTGACCGTCGTGGTGATACAGCGCCAGTCGTCGTGGCCGCGCTGGAAGAGCCCACCGGAGACCCAGCCGTCCACCGCGTCCTTGGCCGTGATGACCGAGGTTCCCGGCTCGGGCAGCATCGCGAAGCGCAGGTCGTCGCGCAGCAGGGACATCAGCCCGTCGAGGTCGTTGCGCTCATGGGCGTCGATATACGACTTCACCACGCCGCGCTCGTCATTCGACAGCTCGTGGGTGGCGGGGCTCCGCCAGTCGAGGCGGCGGTCGGGTAGCTGCTCGCGCATCGTCACACGGGCCCGCTGCAGTGCGCTGGTCACCGATGCGACGGTCAGCTCGAGGGCGTCGGCGGCCTTCGACGCCGGCCAGCCGAGGACGTCGCGCAGGATGAACGCCGCCCGCTGCCGCGGCGGCAGGTGCTGGACGGCGACGATGAACGCCAGCTCGATCGTCTCCCGCGCCACCACCGATTCCTGCGGGTCCTCGGGGAGCATCCGGTCGGGGTACGGCTGCAGGTACAGCACCTCGGAGCCGGGGTCCGGCAGCTCGGACGGTACGGGTGTGCGGTCGTTGCGCTTGTCCAGGAAGTCGAGGCAGGCGTTCGTCGCGATTCGGTACAGCCAGGTCCGCAGGGCCGCGTGGCCCTTGAACGACTCCCGCTTGTTCCAAGCTCGCAGGAACGTCTCCTGCGTCAGGTCCTGGGCGTCCTCGTAGTTCGCGAGCATCCGGTAGCAGTGCACCTGCAGCTCACGCCGGTGGCGCTCCGTGATGAGTGCGAACCGCGCCGTGTCGCCTGAGCGGACCGCCGCGAGGAACGTGGCCTCGTCGGCGCCCAGCGGTCTGGTGTCGGTCATGGTCATCAATCCTTCCACCGGTGCGAGGGCTAACAGAACTGACGACGTGGCGGAGGATTTCTGATCGGTGAAGCCGCTGACACCAGGCCGTTCGTCAGGCCGGGTGGGTCGGGTCGATCCAGGGGACGTGCTCCGGGTCGGGCACACCCTCGATGTCGAGGTGGGGTCCCGTAGTACCCCACAGCTTCGCGTCGTTGTCCGGTGGCGTGTTTGCCCGGCCGGTCCCGCACCCGCTCGACGAAGTCCGCGGCCTGCTGTTCAGCGTCAGCGGCTCCGGCGGCGCCTTCAGGTGCGCGAGCGCCTGTTCGTGCAGCCGTGCGTCGATGGTTCTTCGCACGGGCGCCGTCGTACGCTGAGGTCATAGTGATCACGTTTCCTGTCGACGGGCCTCGGCGTGTCAGATAATCCCGCATTATCCGACAAATTGGAGGATCGCTCCTGGGACGACGTCCCCGGCGGCGACACCCCTTTATGCGTGTTATCTGACAGCTGAGGGGAGCGGGGTCCCGATGGCCACCGAACGGCATCTGGCCGCCGTCGCGCAACCGCCGACCGACAGCGCCCAACCGGCGCCGCCTGGGGCGGCAAGGCGCCATCGACGTTCAACGCCAAGCGTGCCGCCGTCGGCTCCGCCCTGGCCTACTTCCACGAACAGGACTGGATCGGCGACCCGACCGCGGTCCTGGCCGGACTCGACCGGGAACACCAGCCCAAGCCGACCGACAACCGCGTCCGCACCCGCGAACAGATCGACCGGCTGATCACCGACAAGCGCCAGTCGCTGGAGGACCGGACGCTGTGGTCGATGCTGTACTCCACGGCCGCCCGCGCCGACGAGGTGCTGCGCCTGGACGTCGAGGACCTGGACCGCGCCAACCGCCGTGCCCGCACGATCCGCAAGGGCGGCAAGGAAGACGACCTGCTCTACGACATCCGCACCGCCCGGATGCTCGGCCGGCTCCTCGGCCGCCGCCGCACCGGGCCGGTGTTCCTGTCCACCCGCCGCGCACCCGAGGACGGCACCGCGCGCTCCGGGGAGTTCGACAAGAGCAGTCGACGGCGCCGGATGACCTACCGCACCGCCGAACGACACCTTGGCACCGCTACCAGTGGCTGGGACCTGCACGATCTACGCCACTCCCGGCTCACCCACGCCGGAGAGGACGGCGCCACCGAGGCCGACCTGATGAACCTCTCCGGTCACGAAGACCGCCGCACGCTACAGCGGTACCTCAAGCCGTCCAAGGAGGGCACCCACCGACGGCTGGACGAGATCGACGCTCAACGCGGTACCTAAACGCCCAGCGCGGAGGAACTCGCCGCCCGCATGGCCACGCACTGATCAGAATCACCACAGGTCAGGCATATCCGCCCGAAAATTTCCTGAGAACTACAGGGACCCCGAACAGCTCCGACACCGTGAGGGTGTCACCGGGATGCGCGGCGGCGGCGACCCTGGCGAACGCGGGTCGCTCCAGCGCGGGAATCTTGGAGGTTGCCGCCGGGTCCTCGAACAGCCGCACCCCCGAACCCCTCGGCCACACCCTCGGTCTGGACCAGCAGCCCGGCCTCGGTGAGGATGTGCCGCTGCCGCAGCAGGGACTGGGCCGCGGGGGACGAGCGGGAGTAGACGATCCGAACCGGCGCTCCTCGGGAAGGACGAAGCCCCCGTTCTATCTGTCGGAAAATACTGTCGTCAATCGGAGCCCGAAATGGCCCGCCAGGCGTGGTGTTTTTTCCTCCTGTATCCGTTTCTCGGGGCCGGGTGATCGGCCTGTCGGGAAACCGTCTAATTCCGACACCCCGAGAAGGTGCCACAGCGCGATCAAGCCCACTCTGGAGCTGGGGACACGTTTGGGAGCGGAGGGCCGACTTATGGTGGGCACGCAAGGTCCGCATTGGAGGCGCACTCTGATGAACGGGCTTCGCCGTACTGGATGGGGTGCCTGGATGAACCCTCCAGGCCGGTGGCGCGTCCATCAGGTATGAAGAGATCGCGTTTGACCGTCATCGCGGTGCTCGCGTCGTTGTGCGCCTGCGGCCAGTCTGGTGCTGGTCCGGTACCCACTGTGGCTGGGACCGAGACGATCGTGTTGCCGCGGGCCGATCAGCCCAAAGCGCATCGGCCCACCCTGGAGCGGCTCAAGCGAGAGGCGGCGTCGTCGGGCCGACCCCTGGAGGAGGTCGTCAAGCGGTACGCGACCCGGGTGGCTGCTACCTCGTCGCCCAAGCCGACGGACTTCGAGGGTTACGACCCTGCCGTGACCGACCCGGACGTGGCGATCGACGGCATTCCCTACGCCGAGCTGGTCGACCTCGGGGCCATCGCCAAATCGGAGGGCATCTCCTACGAGGAGGCCATCGACCGCTTCGGCTCACAGTCGTCCAACAGCCGGGTGATCGACAAACTTAACGCGGAGTTCCCCGACGAGATCTCCGGCGTCAGATACGTCGACGACCAGCGGGGGCTGCGCGTCGGCTTCAAGGGGCCCATCCCGACTCGCGCGATCGAGCTGGTCAGGACCCTCCCCATGGAGGTCACCCTGATCGGCGGCAAGGGATTCTCGGCCGCGGAGCTCCGGCGGGCCCAGGACACGGTCGTCTCCTGGCTCGGATCCCGTCCTGAGGTGGCCACGATGATGGCGCACTCAGATGACGAGACCGGCCAAGTCAAGGTCACAGTTCAGCCGAAGGTGATGCCGAACGATGCGGAGGAGTTCAAGCGTGGGCTTCAGCTCCCGCAGCTGGACAATCCGCACATCACCGTCGAGGTCACGCTCTCCGCCGAACCGATCGACGTTCGGCCGCAGTGAGGGCCACCGAAGCCCCGGCGCGCACGCGGCTGGGCCCGAACTCACCGACCCGGCAGACCTCACCGCCCAGCGCGCCCGCCAGGTCGGCAACCAGCCCGCTGGACTGTAGGCGCAAGATCGGCATCTTCATCCTGGCCGCCACGGGAGCCGCCGCGCTGGCCCCGCGGGGACGTTGGCGGCGGCGGCTTTCTACGCCTGGAAACATCTAGCTGGACCTGCTCGATCGCCACCGTACGGCGAGCTCACCGCGAGGGGCCGGTACAGCTCGGCGCCAGGCGGCAAGCTACTGCTCTTTCACTTTCTCGTGGGCAAGCTCGGCGACGAACGTGCCGCACGAACACGATCAAGCAGAAACGGCCCACCCAACCAGCCACATTCACCGCACCGAAACGATCAGAAACCACAAGCGTGATCCCTCACTCCGCTACCTGGCGGTTGGGGACATGTTCGGGAGCGGAGGGCCCAGATGCCGGTCCCAGTAGTAACGACGCAGGAGACAACGGATATGCAGGTCAGCGGCCCATCTTCCACGCTGTGCCCGAAGGTCCCCAAGGGAGCTCTGACCTGCATATTCATTGAAAATTCCGTCGATACTACCGAGACCTCAAGGTGATGGAGAAGAAGGCGACGCGGGAGGGCGAGCGCCGACGACCTTCAGCCGCCCGTCGGCAGGAGGTCGAGGGTATGGGTGAGGGCGGCGCGGCCCCTGCACAGGGCAGCGGCCGGGTCGGTCCTGGCTGGTCCCTGCCAGCGGAGATAGACCATGGTGGAGCCGTGGCGCACGGCCACGGCGATGTGCGCTACGGAGTCGTGACGGGCAGGATGGCGCAACATCACTCCCTACCTGCCCACTCCCACACCGGTGCTCCGGGACTCGCCGCCACAGTCACCCGTCAGCCGCTCCCACATCTCCCAGACGAGCACGCCAAGCTCCTCGCCAGCGTTGACGGAGTCAACATCGTGGGCCAGCTCGACCAGGGCATCCGGGTCGGCCGCGATCCGATCCACCGCTGCACGTCCGTGACTGATAATCCAGGCGCGCACGTCGCCGAAGAAGTCATCGCTCACAAAACCGAGCAGCACACAAGCGGCATCCCAGACCGGCCACGAGAACAATCGATCCTTGACGTCCTCCCACCGGTCACGAAACGCCGGCAGGACCTCGGTCGACGAGCTCTTCAAGAAGAACTCGCGCAGGAGCTGGACTGGCGACCCAGCACGCCTCCACCATCTCGGCGGGCATCCTCAATCAAGATCCACAACTCATCCTCGGTCACGTCAGCACGCTGCAGCGCTCCATGCTGAACAACTGCCGCTTGACAAGGTGCAGAGAAACTTCGAGAGGCGCAAGCTGGCCCTGGGGCAGTGCGGCCGAGCATACGGAAGCAGCTGTGTCCACGAGCACGCCTGTGTTCGATGCCCGGTACTGATCGTGGGGCCAGGCGAACGGCCCCGCCTGGAAGAGATCCGTGAGAACCTCCATGCCAGGATCGCCGAAGCCGAACGTGAAGGATGGCCAGGCGACGTCGAGCAACTGACCGTCAGCCTCGCCGCCACCGATGACAAGATCAGCCAGATTGACGCCAGGGAGCGACGAAAGGACTCGCCGGTGTTCATCGGCATGCCACCGATCGGCCAGCTCGTAGTTCGGGAAGCTGAGAACCGGGACAAGACGGGCTGACTGCATCAAACGCCCTTCAGAACACGATCAAGTGCCGCCCGGCCTGCAGGTCCCCAGTTCGGCTTCCCGCCGGGAAGGCCCCGATCTCCGTTCTGCCCCATGAGCATCAGGAAGAGGCTCTTCATAGCAGCCAGCCCGCGGGCGCGCCGGATCGCCGCCTCGTCCGCGTGTGCGTACGCGTCGAAGAACCGTGAGGCCGCGCCCGCGGGGAGCAGCACCCACGCGGCGCCGAGGTCCCACGCCGGATCGCCGGCGGACATGTCACCGAAGTCGATGATGCCCGAGAGCGTCCCGTCCGAGACGACGACATTCGCGGGATGGAGGTCACCGTGCACCCACACCGGCGGGCCCTCCCACTCGGGGGCCGCGACGGCATCGGCCCAGACGGCCCGGACGGCGCGGACATCGCCGACGGCGTCGCGGTCAATGGCCTGCAAGAACTGCTCGAAGCCGCCCGTGCACCTCTTGGGGTGAGCGCCGAGGTCCGAACTGGCGGGGGCCTCGGCGGGCGCCTCCACATGGAGCGCCCTGAGGAAGCTCGCCAGCGTGTCGGCCGCGTGGGTGCCACGGCTGATCGAGCCGTGGTCCAGCGGCTCGCCGGGAACCCAGGTCATCACGGTCCAGTGCTTGGGGAAGCGCTCGGACGGTTCGCCGAACCGCACCGGGGTCGGCACCGGAAGCGGCAGGCGCGGAGCCAGCACAGGTAGCCACCGCCGCTCCTTGAGCTGGAGCTCCGGGGTAGGGTCCATGCGCTGCATGCGCACGGCCAACTCATCCCCAAGGCGCCACATTTGGTTGCCCCAGCCGCCCGCCACCTCGCGGATGGCCAGCCCTGCAAGGTCTGGATGTTGCTCCTGCAGCAGGTCGCGGACCAGGTCTGCGGTGATCTCAATCTCGGTGTCGGTCATGCGAAGTCACAGTACTGAGGCGGCAGGCGGAGCGGCTCTCGCTCTCCGGAGCATCTCGCTGTGATTCCTCTGGCATCACCGATTCGGTTTTAGAGAGCTGCAGATCAGAGGCTTTGGGACGGAACGACCCCATAGTTCAGAGAATCCTGCATTCGGTGCCCACTTTTGCGCATCGACCCTGCCCAGCAGCGTCGGCTCCAGGAGATCCGCGACAACCTGCTCGCCCGCATCACCGAAGCCAAACGCGAGGGCTGGACCGGCGAAGCCGAAGGGCTCCACGTCAGCCTCACCTCCGCCGAAGCCAAACTCGCCCAATTCGACGGGCTCATCGCCCGCCGCAACGCCGCCGTCAATCTGGGCATGCCCACCTATCGCGACCTGGCCCAGACCCTCACCCTCTCAGGAGAGCCCCGCTTCGGGACGCGCAGGCAACGGCCTGACAACCAGCAGTATTCATGATCGTTTCGTAGTTCAGAGAAGCCATGTCAGGCAAGTAAGGTTGGCGCGTACTTGCCTGACCAGTATTCAGGGGTCTTCAGGCATGTCAGCCATGTCAGGTGCACTGCCTCGGTACTACCGGCCTGGGTCTGCTGTTCCTCGGTCTCCAACGTCGTCAGCCGGAACCTCATCGTCTCGCGTATCTGCGCCGGCGGGCCGTACCGCGCCGGAGGCGAGGGTCAGCGAAGCTCTGTGATGGCTGATCCCTCATTGTGTGATGAAACGATGACAACGCGGTTGACCACCGGATTCGTCTGATTGCCTACGGATCATGCAACCGACGAACCCCTCTCCTGACTCCCCGTTCTCCCAAGGATCCACTGGCCGCCGTCGTGCCGGAGTGATGGCGGCCGCCGTCGCAGTCGGGGCCACGCTGGCGGCCTGCGGCGCATTCACCGCAGCCCCCGGCGACGGACCGGCCGCGGCGGACGCGACGGCCCAGCACGCCAGTCAGGCCGCGACCAGCGTCAGGGTGTTGTGGATGGGCGACTCCATCGCGGGCGCGGAGGCCCCGGCCGTGGAGGCCGCGCTGAAGGCCAGCGGTGTGCAGTTCAAGAACGCCACCTCTAACGGCGGCGGCAACATCGTCGCCGGTGATCACCCGGTGACGGCCGTGGCGGCCAAGGACACCTGGAAGAGGCTGAAGGAGGACCTCGCCTCCTTCCGGCCGACGGTGATCGCGTACCAGATCACCACCTACGACTGGGGCACGCCTCACCAGCAGCTGGCGGCCTACCAGAAGCTCTCCCGGACGGCAAAGGACGCCGGCGCCCGGCTCGTCCTGGTGTCCGCCCCGCCGTTCAAGATCGACGATTTCTACAAGCCCCACGAGGACGCGATCAAGAACGCGCCCGTGATGGCCGCCAAGGTCGCTGACGTTCGCTACCTGGATGCCTCTGAACTGTGGGGGGACGACTACGCCGCCGACAAGGCCCAGCGTGCCAAGGACGGGATCCACTCCTGTCAACAAGGGGCGGCGGCCTTCGCCACCTGGTTCGCCAGGCAGCTCGGCAAACTGGCCGGCTTCACTCCGCCCGCCCCCGGCGCCTGGGCCACCGGGCCGTGGACCGGCGACGAGCGCTTCGTCAAACTCGGCTGCGGCTGATGGATTCAGCCTCCCGCCGCGCGCATATCGGCGCGCTCGATGGGCTGCGCGGGCTCGCCGTCGCCGCGGTCCTGCTGTTCCACGCCGGGCACATGCGCGGCGGGTTTCTGGGCGTCGACCTGTTCTTCGTCCTGTCCGGCTTTCTGATCACCGGTCTGCTGCTGGAGGAGCTCGCCGGGCCCGGCCGTATCGACCTGGTGGCCTTCTGGGGGCGCAGAGCCCGTAGACTCCTGCCCGCGCTGGCCGTCATGGTCGCGGCAACGTTGCTGCTGGCCTGGGCGTTCGCCGGGCCGGACGTGCTGGGGTCCGCCCTGCGGGACGCGCCATGGGCGGCCGCCCAGAGCCTGAACTGGCATTTCATCGGCGAGCAGATCGGATACTGGAACGCCTCCGGCACCCGTCTGTTCGCCCACCTGTGGAGCATCAGCGTCGAGTGGCAGTTCTACCTGGCCTGGCCCCTGGTGGTGGCGCTGGTCGGGAAGGGGCACGGCGGGCAGCGGCGGGTCGCGCTCGTCGCGGTCGCCGGCGCGTTCGTCTCACTCCTGCTCATGATCAGGCTCGGGGCGGCCGTGGATACCACCCGCGCCTACGAGGGCACCGACACTCGGGCTTTCTCCCTGCTCCTCGGCGCGGCCGCGGCCACCGCACCCGTCCGCCGCGCCGTGGCCGGCCTGTCACCCACGGCCGTGGACGCGATCTGTGTCCCGCTGCTGGGCGGGCTGCTCGCGTCATGGGTGCTGACCAGCGGGGAAACGACCCCCGGCCTGTTCCAGGGCGGGATGTTCGCGCACGCCCTGGCCGGCGCCGCGCTGATCGCGCTCCTCGCCCACGCGCCGGACGGTCTGGCGGGCCGGGCAGTGGGCAGCGCCGTACCGCGCCGGCTGGGCGAGCTGTCCTACAGCCTGTACCTGTGGCACTGGCCGGTCTATCTGCTGCTGCCACGGCCGGTGGCCGGGCTGGCCGGCTGGGGGTGGACGGTCACCGCGATCGGCCTGTCGCTGCTGGCTGCGGTAGTGTCGAAGGTCGCCGTCGAGGACCCGGTGCGGCTGCGGGCCCGGTGGGCCACCGGACGCCGTGGATGGGTGGCGCTGGCCGTCGCGGGAGTGATGGTGGCGGGACTGTGGGCGGCGATACCGCGGCCGCAGCCCGGTGCCGGGACGGTCGATGTGAGCAGGCTCGGCCAGCTCTAGCCAGGTCACACCGGTGACATCGCGTCGAAGAGGAGGAGCAACACATGCCGGGGGTGCTGTGCCGCGTGGTGACCGTCCTGGTCGCGGCGGTGGCGCTGGCGGGCTGCGGGATCACCGACACCGATGCGCTGCCCGCCGGTCAGCCGGTCCAGGGCGGCCTGACCGAGAACAGCAACCAGCTACTGCGGGTGTACTTCGTCACGCAAGAGGGTGTTTGGCCAGTCTCGCGGCCGGCCCCGGCCGGAAACCGGCTGCAACGGGCCATGGACGCGTTGCTCGTCGGCCCCACGGCGGATGAGCGGGCCCGAGGGCTGATCACACAGCTTCCCTCGTCAATCCAGCCGGTCCGGGCCACGACGACCAGAGGCCGGGTGGAACTGCGTCTGCCCTGGCTGGTACGCGACCTGCGGCCGGTGGCGGTGAGCCAGCTCGTGTGCACGGCCGCCGCCGCGGACGTCGGCGACGACCCCGTCGTCGAGGTGATCGAGCCCGCCATGGACCAGCCCTGGCCGGTCAGATGCGACGAGACCGGATCGGTCGTCCCAGCCGCCCAAGGAGCCTCCTCATGACCCGCGTGCTCGTGATAGAAGACGATCCGGCCGTGCGCCGGGGCGTGAGCGTCGGCCTGCGCCACAGGGGCCACGAAACCGTGCTGGTCGCGACCGGTGAAGACGGGCTGGCCGAACTCGTCGCGAGCGCCCCCGAGGTCGTGCTGCTCGACCTGATGCTGCCCGGCATGAGCGGCCTGGAGACCTGCCGCCGCATCCGCGCCTTCAGCCAGGTGCCCATCGTGATCCTGTCCGCGCGCGACGATGACGTGGACATCGTGGTCGGTCTGGAGGCCGGCGCCGACGACTACGTGATCAAGCCTGCCAGCAGCGAGGTCATCGAGGCACGCATGCGCGCGGTGCTGCGCCGTACCACGCCGCCCGCCTCCTCTGACCAGGCCCGCACCACCCACGGCGACCTGCTCATCGACCGGGTCGCCCTGCGCGCGCTCAAGCACGGCACGCAACTTGCGCTGGCGCCGACGGAGCTGAGGCTGCTGCTGTTCCTGTCGGCCGCTCCTGAACAGACCTTCAGCCGCCAGCAACTCCTTGAACAGGTGTGGGAGCACACCTTCTACGGCGATTACCGGCTGGTCGACGCGTGCGTGATGCGGCTGCGGGCTAAAATCGAGGACGACCCCCGCAACCCCCGCTACATCCAAACCGTACGCGGCTTCGGCTACCGCTTCGGGCCGCTGTGATCCACCCGTCCCTCGCTCGCGGCCTGCGAGCTCAGCTGGTCCTGGTGTTCCTGCTGGTCTCCGTGCTCAGCGCGCTGATCGCCGCCATCATCACCTTCCGTCAGGGCCGCACCGCGATCGTGGAGCGCGCCCAGGCCGACGCCCTGCAGGACCTGCGCGCCCACCTCGCCTCCCGGACGCCTGACCTGCCCGCCGACCCCACCGAGACGGATCTGCGTACGCTGGCGCTGCAACTGGACCGCGCGGCAGGCATCCGCGGCTGGCGCACCGCCCTGTCCTATCGCGGCGGCCCGCTCATCGCCACCGGAGCGCAGCCGCCACTGCCCGCGCAGTTGCGCACTCAAGCGGCCAACGCGACCACCGCACTGGCCCAGCGCTTCCATCGCGGCCAGGCGCCCTGGCTGGCCGTAACCCTTCCGGTCACCGCCGCCACCCGTCCACACGGCCCCCCGCCCCTCGTCGTCTACGCCTCCTTCTCCCTGGCTTCCCAGCAGCAGGATGTGGACACCCTGGCGGCCGCCGCCCGCGCCGGAGCCCTGCCCGTCGCCCTGATCTCCATCGTCCCCGCACTGCTGGCCGCGCACAGACTGCTGCGACCGGTACAGCGGCTGCGGACAGCCGCCGAGCGGATGGCGGGCGGCAGTCTCGACACCCGCGTACGCGTCACCGGCAACGACGAACTCGCCGACCTCGGCCGTACCTTCAACACCATGGCGGCCACGCTCCAGTCCGACGCGGCCGCGCTGCGCGACATGGAAGCGCGGGCACGCCGGTTCGCCGCCGACGTCTCCCACGAGTTGCGCACCCCGCTGGCGGCCATGTCCGCCGTGACCGAAGTCCTCGACGCCGACGCCGCCTCCGGCCGCCTCGCGCCACTCACCGCCGAGGCGCTGCAACTCGTCTCCGACGAGACACGCAAGCTCAGCCGCCTGGTAGAGGACCTGATCGAGGTGTCCCGCTTCGACGCCGGCGTCGCCGTACTGAACCTTGACGAAGTCGACGTGGGCGAGCTCATCGGCAAGACGCTAGCGCTGCGGCACTGGCGGGACCGGGTCCGCACCGATGTTCCCCCTGGGCTGCGCGCCCGGCTCGACCCGCGCCGCGTCGATGTCATCCTGGCCAACCTCGTCGGCAACGCGCTGCGGCACGGCGGCACGGCGGTATCGGTGCTCGTCCAGGTTCGGGCCGATACCGACCAGATCGCCGTCACCGTCTCCGACGACGGGCCCGGCATCCCCGCCGACCTGCTGCCCCACGTCTTCGACCGCTTCACCAAAGGTGACGCCGCCCGTACCCGTACCGACGGCAGCGGCCTGGGCCTGGCCATCGCTACCGAGAACGCGCGCCTGCACGGCGGCACTCTCACCGCGACCAACGCCCCCCGAGGCGGAACCATCCTGACCCTCAGCCTGCCGCGGAATCCACCATGAGGAACGCCCGTACGCGCGGCACCAGGTAAACGGGCAGGCCGGACCCTGGGAAGAACGAAGCCAGGGCCAGCCCGAAATCCACCGCCGAGTCCACGATCGGCCCCGGTGCGGAGTGCAACTGTCGCCTGCGATCGCTACCGGCCTGCCCCATGCTGCCCCGGGTTCTGTCCCACGCCAGAAGAAGTTTCGGTGGAACACCGGACACGCATACGATCCAACGTGCCTTACGTACCTGAAAAGATCATCTCGCTCTGACCTGCGAGACGAGGTCAACAACCCAAGATAACGATCGCGGCGCGCAGGGCCGTAGCGACCGCTGTGGACTCGTACACGACCGAGCGAGTGACGTTGTCACCCCAGGTGGTTCCAACGTGAACGTACCGGCCGCGCCGGGTGACGCGACGGCCGCGGTTTCAGTTCTTGGAGTCGATGACGTAGACATCGGCCGGGCCGATGGCGAGGTGGTCGACGAAGTGAGCGGTTTTGCATCCATCACTGACTGTCGGGGCTCGGGGAGGGGGCGGTGCGCTTCTCTCCCGCGGAAACGCGCACCCCGAGCGCCGCCGCGAAGGCGACTGCGAGCAGGACCAGACCGTACGCGACCGTCGACGGCCAGCGTCCGTGCTCGTAGGCCAGGCCGCCCGCCGATCCGCCGACGCTGCTGCCGAGGTAGTAGAAGAACAGGTAGAGCCCGGACGCGTGGGCCCTCGCGGTGGCTGCGCGCCGTCCCACCCAGCCGCTGGCGACCGAGTGCGCGGCGAAGAAGCCGGTGGTCATGATCAGGAGTCCGGCGGCCACGGCCGGCAGCGAATCGGGCAGCGTCAGCAGCAGGCCGCCCGCGGTGACCAGGCAGGCGCCTAGGAGCACCGGCCGGCGGCCGATCCGGTCGGCGAGCGAGCCTGCCGTGGGCGAGCTGAATGTGCCGGCGAGGTACATGATGAACAGCAGCGCCACGACTGCCTGCGGCAGACCGAACGGTGCCGCGATCAGGCGGTACCCGAGGTAGTTGTAGACGGTGACAAAGGTGGCCATCAGGACGAGGCCGACTACGTACAGGCGGCGCATGCCCGGGTCGCGCAGATGGCGCAGCAGCCCGCCGAGGCCCGGCCGCGAGGACGTGAAGAACCGCGAGCGCGGCAGCAGGGCCCAGAACGCCACTGTGAGCAGCGCCGAGGCGAGCGCCGTCACGGCGAGTCCCCAGCGCCAGCCTGCCAGGTCGGTGACGAAGCCGGGCAGCAGCCGTCCGGCCAGCCCGCCGATCGTGTTGCCGGCGATGTATCGGCCCATGGCGCCGCCGAACGCCTCCGGGTGGACTTCCTCGGCAAGATAGGCCATCGCGACCGCGGGAACGCCGGCGAGGGCGATCCCCTGCAGGGCGCGCACCGCCGCCAGTTCCGGGAACGACGGGCAGAGCGGGATCAGCAGGCCGAGTGGCACCGCGATCGCTGAGGAGATCAGCATGACCTGCGTACGGCCGAACCGCTCCGACAGCGCGCTGACCGGGATCACCGCGAGGGCGAGCGTCCCGGTGGCCAGGGAAACGAGCAGGCTGGAGCCGGCCGGCGAGACGTGGAAGGCCCGGGAGAGTACAGGCAGCAACGCCTGGGCGCTGTAGAGCGAGATGAAGGTGGTCAGCCCGGCGACGAACAGGGCCAGGTTGACCCGGCGCAGCCCGGGGGAGTCGCGACGGTGCCGTTCTTCCGGTGAGAGCGTGGATACCAGTGAGGAAACCATGTCCTCTCCACAATGCGACATGGTGCGCTGATACGTCCAATGAGTGTTATTTGTAAGAACTATGCTTGCTACGCATGGATCTGGTTACAGTGCGCTGGTTCCTCCGCGTCGCGGAGACCGGCAACGTCACGCGGGCGGCCGAGGAGCTGCGGATCTCCCAGCCGGGGCTTTCCCGCGCCATCGCCCGGCTCGAACGTGACCTGCGCGCGCCTCTATTCGACCGCGAGGGCCGTACGCTCCGGCTCAACGCGTACGGCGCGATCTTCCGTGAGCACGCCGAGCACCTGGTCGCCACCGAAGACGCGGCCCGGCAAGCGCTCGCCCAGGCCGCCGATCCCGAGCACGGCGAGGTTGGCCTGGCCTTCCTACACACGCAGGGCACCGTGCTGGTGCCGGAACTGCTCCGCGCGTACCGGGCCGAGCACCCCTGGGTGGACTTCCGGCTGATGCAGGGCAGCGCCGAGCGCATCGAGGAGCAAGTCGTCCAGGGGCACGCGGATATGGCGATCACCAGCCCTCGCCCGGAGGGCCTGGCGTGGCATCTGCTGACGACGGAACGGCTGAGACTGGCCGTTCCGGCCGGTCACCGCCTGGCGGTCACGGGAGCGAGGGAGCAGGGGGAAGTGAGCCTGACGGAGGTGGCGGACGAGCCGTTCATCGTCCTGAGGCACGGGTACGGCTTGCGCTCGATCATCGAGAACCTGTTCCGCGAGGCAGGCATCCGCCCGAAGATCGCCTTCGAGGGAGAAGAGACAAGCACGCTGCGTGGCCTGGTCGCGGCCGGGCTGGGCGTGGCGGTGGTCCCACCGGGCGACGCGGTAGCGGGGGTCGCCGAACGCGAGATCGCGGGCGCACGACGAAGGATCGGCCTGGTATGGGTCGCGGATCGCACCCGCCCACCGGCAGTGGAGAACTTCCGTCACTTCGTCCTCGCCCACGCAGCGGAATAGCCAAGGCATACGGTGCCGGCTGTCCAGCAGTCGTAGAAGCCGCGGGTGAGGCCCGCCAGCGGCCGCAGCTCTACGCCGAGGCGCAGGTCGAGCTGGCCCGCGCGGGTGCGCGGGGCCTACCGCAGGCCCTTCGACCGGCCGAGTGCCTCGACCACCTCAGCGCTCGCGGCCAGGGCCTACCGCAGGCGGATCGCCTCGGCAGCGCGGACCTCACCGGCGCGAACCTCACCAACGTGATCCTCCACTGCGCAGACCTCACCGGTGCGAACCTCGAGGGCACACGCTTCGACGGCGCAGACCTCGACGGCGTAATTGGCTTGCCGGAGCATCGGCGGTCGGCGCCAAGCATGTCACTCCCTTCAGTCTCCGATATGGTCCCGCCGGTGAAGGGAGAGACCGCAGCGGCCGAAGGGGCTGCGGCAGGGTGAAATGCCCCTTTCACAAGGACGCGAATCAACTCACGGGAATGCTACTTCCCACAAGTTACTGATCGGTAGGACCGGGTTTTCCGGGGCGCGCATCAGGGTCCCCGGTAGTGATGCCGGGCCCGCCCGGCGCGGCCGCGCCCCGGAGCCGTTCGCCACCGGCGAGCCGCTCGGCCCGGGCGGGCAGAAGGTGATGCAGACACCTTTAAGTCAACCTCAAGCCTGATCTTCTACACCTAGGGGTGTGAATACGATCTCTCCGCGGCAGCGCCGATCACTATCTCGCCGCACCCTGCTCCTGGGTGGGCTCGGCGCCTTGGCCGCCATCGGCGTACCGACCACGGTCGCCTGCACCCCCGACCCCACACCAAACGCCACCAAACCCACACCGAGCGCTACCCTCACCGGCCACACCTATTGGGTCTACTCGGTGGTCTTCAGCCCGGACGGCAAAACCCTCGCCACCGGCAGCGCCGACACCAGCGTGAAGTTGTGGGACGTGGCCGGCCGCAAAACCATTGCCACCCTCACCGGCCACACCGACGCTGTCTCCTCGGTGGTCTTCAGCCCGGACGGCAAGCTCCTCGCCACCGGCAGCCTCGACGACACGGTGCGGTTGTGGCCGACCCGCTGACCCAGTAGATCATCACCGCTTCAGCCCTACCGCCAAAATCCGGTCCGATCCTCCCCGAAGGCCGGCCGATCCGCCCGCCGGAGGGGATCATAGAACCAGACTTCTGTGAGCGAATTCCACAGACCTCGCGCGCCCGCGCGTAGGGGGTCCAGAAAGTCCGGAAACTGGCCTGCTCGCCGACGGTCGTCGTCGGCTCAGCGCAGCGCCCCGGAGGGACCGGACCGCGATCAGGTGCCCTGATCGCCTATCTTGCTGCCGTGACCAGGAACGCCGAACCAATACGTCCGGGACGTAATACAAGCGCCGGTCGGTGCGACGGGCCGCGGTCTCAGCGTCTGCGCTTGCGCCGGGCGGCGTCGCGCTCCAGGTAGTCCAGGCCACCTGGGTAGGCCGCCCCGAGATCGACCAAGGCATCGAGCATCGCGTTGTAGAGCTTGGCGTGGTGCCAGTGCTGGCGGCCCAGCTCGCCCTCGCGCAGCTGGGCGGCGAGCTCGGCCAGCTGCGCCAGCCACTGCTGCGCCGTCGCCGGGACGGCCGACGTCGCGCCCGGCTCACCGGGTTCACTGGGCGCGGGGACGAAGCGGGTCTCCACGACGGTCTCGCGGACCACCTCGCGCACCGGCCCGGTCCGCACGACGCCGGCGGCGATGTCACGCTGCAGCCGGGCCTCAGCGCTGCGCACCTCCCAGGCGCGGTTGCGGCAGGACTTCGAGCAGTAGGAGGGCGGGCGGCCACGCCCGGGGCGGCCCTCGACCACGTGCAGACCGAAGCGGCTCTTCATCTGGGCGCACAAGGCCGACATGGCCATCCGGTCCCGGCCGGGCGCGGCGAGGCTGCAGTCCTCGCGCATCAGGTTGACCGCCAGGTGGATATGGTCGTTGCCACCGGCTGAGGGGCCGTGGTGGACGGCGATCCACCGGCACGGCGCTTTTCCGGTGGAGTCGTCGAAGCCCAGCCGGGCCACGGCGGCGCGGGCGACGATCGCCCACTGCTCATCCGACAGGGTCTCCTCGGCGGGCAGCGAGATGGCGCAGTGCCACACCCAGCCCTGCTCGGGCGCCATCCTGGCGATCACCCGATGGTCGTTCAGGGCGTGCCTCAGCTCCAGGACGCGCTCCCAGTGGTGCGGGGCGTCCAGGCGGGTGCCGTCGGCGACGTCCAGGATCTCGTCGGCGGCGATGACCCGCTGGTCGCGGTGCTCGTTGGCGCGGCCCGGCCCGAACAGGTAGCGCATCAGGCCGCCGATGTCGTGGCCGTGCTTGACGGCGATCTTGTTGATCACCGCCCGTCCCCGCCCTGATCCTCGTCCTCGTCTTCGGGGCGCTCGGGGATCAGCTGGGCCAAGGCGAGGTCGATCCGGTGGGTGGCCCGGCGCACGGCGTGCATGGTCGCCCCGACTTCGGCGGCCGCCGGGGCCTGGCCGGTGTTGGCCTTGGCCGCCAGCTGGTTGACGTTGTTGCCGATCGCGCGCAGCACCCGCTGCGCGGCTGTGATCTCCCGGGCCAGGGCCTGGCACTCGGCCACCGTCATCAACCGGTCTCCCTGGGCCAGGGAGGCCGGCATCGTCTCGGCGAGCAGATTCGGCACGCTCATCCCGGCCGCCGCGGCGGCCCCCTCCACCCGGTGTTGCCCGGCATCGGTGAACCGCACGGTGTGCCGGTTCCCGCGCCCGCCGGCCACCCGGCGACGACGCCCACCCGAGCGCGGCCGGGGCCCGGGTTCGGGGGGCGATGCTTCCTTGACGTCGACCACCGGACTCTCCCTCCAGCGCAGCGACCCCGCCCCCGGGCGGGGACAGATCACCTACGACGGTAGGCAGGTGATCACTGCGGGCGAAAGCCCCAGACGGCGCGCAGACGTCTGATCCCCATCTTGCTGCTGCTGTAGAAAGCGGCCCCGAGCACGCGAGGCCCCCTCGACACAACGGAGCCGATCTTCCCTCCCCGCCGTTCCCGGCCTCGCTCCCCGCGGCCTGTCCGGCCGACGCGCAGCCGACTGTCCAGTCCGCCGACCGAGCGCCAGCGAGGGAGCGGACTTGACCGGCGGCAAGCGTCGGCCACACTCGGGCCGGGGGCGGGGCCGGGCTCGCACGCCGCGCGGCCCCTCCCGGCCACGGTCGGGTTTCGTCGCGTGCCGGCCTCCACCGCGCGGACAGCGGATCACCCCCGCCGAACCCGGCACCGTCCTGCCTTAAAGACGCCGCCCCACCCTCAAACAGACGTGCAGGCAGGCCGATGACGTCAACCAGCACCGCGCCGGTAACGACTGGTAATCAAGGCCTTGGCCGGTTTCCGCTGTCAAAGGCGAGAGGGTCCTCGTCCCGGCTTTCTCGCGCGCCTGCGCGTAACAGCTGGGCAGTGGGCCGGGTGTTCAGTAGGAGGCGGGGTGGTTCTGGGAGCCGAGGTCCTCACTCATCTGCTGGAGGGTGCGGATGGTGAAGTCGGGTACGGGGCCATCGGCTTTCACTACCTGGTCGCCGGAGGGGGCATGGACGCCAGGTGCGGTGCCCCAGCCGGTCAGGCGGACATCGGTGACGCTGGAGACGTAGAGGTCGATCTTCTTGAGGAGGGGTTCGCTCCACGAGCTCCACGCCCTGCGGACGAGCTGGTCCTCACCGATCCACAGCCGCCAGGAGACCTCGATCCTGAGGTCCTTCGCGGTTGGCTTTCCGTCGGTGAGGAGACGGAATCCGGGGTAGGCCTTGCTCAGCTCGCCGAAGGTGATCTTTCCCTCGTACAGGGTGGTGCGGGTGTCGTCGTAGCGGCCCGCGGGCCGTTTGGCCGTGGTGGTGGCGAGCACGGCCCGCAACGTGGCGGGATCGGCGAGCCTGATCCGCCCGCTGTCCATCTCCGGCCTGGTCGTGTCGTCGTCGAGCAGGACCCACTCCTTGCCCGCGGGCAGCGGCTGCACCGGCCATCCCGACATATAGCTGCGGCCTGTGAAGGTGACCAACCGCACGCTCTCATCTGACCCGATAAGGCTGTTTCGGCTCGTCACGTCGCTGGCCGTGACCTTCCCGCCCCCGAACTGGACGGCCCCCTTGCTACGGAAGGTGATCTTGCTCTTGCGTTTGGTCATCCAGGAGGGAACATCGCTTCGATCCTCGGTCGTGTCGACCGCGACCTGGGAGAAGCGCACTCCGCCATGTGCCGCCATCTGCTTCTTGAGCGCCCGCACCGGGTCCGCCGGAGCGCTCTGGGCGCTCGCACCGTCACCGAACCCGGCGACCAGGGCGGATGCCAGGACGGCGGCGAATGCGGCGATAGGCCATCTCATCGGGGGGTTCTCCTGCTGCTCTTGCCCTACGGTGACGGGACCGCCGAGATCGTCGCAGTCCAAGATCTCAGAGCAGTCACAAGGTGCCCGGGCCCGCCGCCTCGCAACGAGGTCGGATGCGGCGCATCCGTACTGGGCGGCCTGAACCCTCATCCTGCGATCGACCCCTTATGAGGTTTTGGTAGTATCGACGGAATTTTCAACGAATATGCAGGTCAGAGCTCCTTTAGGGACCTTCAGGCGCAGCGTGGAAGATGGGCCGCTGACCTGCATATCCGTTGTTTCCTGCGTCGTTACTACTGGCCCCCCAAAGGCCGGTCGACGCCTCGTCGTGACGGTTCGCGACACACCTGTGGACTTGCCGGACATGACCTAGGCATGAACGTCACCGACACCGGGCCGCCGCGCACCCAGCGCTTCGCCCGCCTCTACGAGCAGACGTATGCCACGTTGCTGCGGTTCATCGAGCGTCGTGTCCATCCCTCCCATGCCGAGGACGTGGTCGCCGACGTGTTCCTCGTCGCCTGGCGGCGCCTGGACGACGTGCCGCTGGCGGCGGACGAGGCTCGGGCCTGGCTGTTCGGCGTGGCGCACCGCACTCTGCGCAACGGGCTGCGGGCCGACCAGCGGCGGCAGGCACTTACCGTTCGCATCGCCGACAGCCAGCTGACCGGCGCCGCGGCGGCCGGGCTGGACCCCGAGCTGGTGGCACGCCGGCTCGACCTCGTCCGGGCGTGGCGGCGGCTCAGCCCGCGCCACCAGGAGACGCTCGCCTTGGCCGTGTGGGACGGCCTCACAGCCCCACAGGCCGCGCGGGTGCTCGGCATTTCCCCCGTCGCGTTCCGGCTTCGGCTCACCCGTGCCCGGCGTGCCCTGCGCCACCACGCCGACGCGGTCCCCGCCACTACAACCCAGCCCGTGGCAACCGCCACCGTGAACTCCCGGAGCATGCGATGAACGACCCCCTCGACCACGCCCTGCGCGACCTCGACCCGGCCGTCACCCCCGCCGACCTGGACACCAGCACCGACCCCAAGGCTCGGGTCCTGCTGGCCCGCGTGATGGCCACCGACCCGATGGAGACGCCCGCACCGACGACCAGCAGCCCTCGCCTGCTCACCGCCGGGCGTCTCACCGCTGCCGGCGGAGGGGTGGCCGTCGGCATCGCGGCAGCGCTGCTGCTGCCCGGCGTGTTCGGCGGTGGCTCGGCGATGGCAGCGTGGACCGCGACGCCACACACGGTGAGCGGTGACCGGGCCGCCGACGCCCAGGAGAAGTGCCTCGACAGTGCCCGGGACACCGCCAAGCGCACAACCGGGCGTGAGCTCGGCTTCCGGCCCGTGGTGACCGAGGGCCGGGGGCCATGGACGCTCGTCTACGTCAACGACGACAGCAGCCATCTGGCCGAGATCACCTGCCTGCTCCGCGATGGCGACCTCGTCGGCTCGCAGGGCAGCACGCCGGGGCCCGACGCACAACCGCTTTCGCCGGTTCCCGCGGGGGCGGCGCGGGCCGCCCTCGGCGCGGTCATGAGCACGAGTGAGGAGAGCGTGCGTATCGTGACCGGCAGGGTCGGTGCCGGCGTGGTGGGTCTGGAGCTCTCCACGGAGGCGAAAGGCAGCGTGACCGCGACCGTCACCGGCGGCTACTTCGCAGCCTGGTGGCCGGACGCGCCGACGACGGAGGAGCGCGAGAACGCCTCACCTCGTGGCGGCGTCAAGAGCGTCACGGCAATCCTCCAGGACGGGTCGCGGCACAGCGTCTCCCTCGAGGAGCTCACCGGCCGGACGAGCGCGCAGCTGAACACATCGGCCACGGGCGGCTCCGCGCGCGACTGATCTGGCCACCCGCGGCGGCGCCGGGCCTCACGGTCCGGCGCCGCCGAATACTGGGTGGACGGACACGGCGCGGCGAGGTCGTACCCGGACTGCTAATGGGGGTTCCAGTAGTAACGACGCAGGAAACAACGGATATGCAGGTCAGCGGCCCCCTTCCACGCTGTGCCCGAAGGTTCTTAAGGGAGCTCTGACCTGCATGTCCGTTGAAAATTTCGCCGGTACTACCGGGACCCCTAAGCGCAAGCCGCTGACCTGGCCGGACGCCATCGCGTGTACTTCATGACAGCTTCGTTATCGACACCCCAACCCCGGAGACCAACCTCGCGATCACTGGCCACACCCCGGCCCCACACCGAAAACCTCAGGAAGCGTTGCGGTACAGGTCCCGTCTCTCGGGCAACTGCTCGAGACCGGCCGACTGGTAGGTGGCGACGGCGCCGACGTTGGAGCTCGGGCAGCACACGACCACGCTGGACGAACCCAACTCCTGGAGTGCGCGCGCCGCGGCGACCGTGATCGCTCGGCCGTAACCGTGACCGCGGTGTGCCCGGTGCACCCCCATCGGCTCGATCAGCCCTAGCTTGCCTTCACCCGCCGACCACACCGTCACGGCCGCCACCGCCTCGCCCTGCTCATTGCGAACGACCAGGCACCGCGCGTCGACATACGGCGCACCTGCCGCCATCGCGTGCCAGCGCTCGTCGGTGAACGTCGACCCGTCGAACGACGCCCGCAGGACCGCGGCCCACTCGTGCGCCTGTTCCGGCCCGATCACCTCGACGCGAACGCCGGGATCCGGCACAGGCGCGCCGAGGTCACGCCGAAGTAGCGTCCACGGCTCGCCACTCTCCCAGCCGTCCTTGAACAACAGGTCCTGGACCAGCGCACCCATCGGCGCCTCGACGTACACCTTGCCCTCGAGCAGCACACCACGCTCAGGCGCCGACACGTCCTCGACCACCTGCTGCGCCAACTCCTCATCCCGCAACGCCTCCGGCGCGAACGCCAACCGCAGCAACTCCGCACCATCCAGCAGCCCGACCGCCAGAACCTCCCCAGCCCGACTCCAGGTCCGCGTAGCCTCCGCCGTCCGCTCCGCACCCAACCGCCAGAACCACCCCACATCCCCTGGATGCAACTGCACGAGCCCTCCGTCGTACTGCCACTTCCCCAACACCCGCACCACGTCACCGAGCCCGTCGACCCCCGGCCTACCCACCTCGATCGCCATCCCTCGATCACACACCACCCCACCGACCCTCCGCACCCGAATATCCCGCCAGCAGTCAGTCATCTTCGGAGAACACGCACAACGCAAGGGTGAAAGCCCAGCTCGGCACTTCCGAAAACAGAGCCGCGCCGCCCTCACCCATACCCTCGACCTTCTGCCGACGGGCGGCTGAAGGTCGTCGGCGCTCGCCCTCCCGCGTCATTGATCGCAACAGATCCGGATCGCCCTGCCGGATCTGCTCCGCCGGCCATGCGGCGGGGTCCACACTGTCGGGTACGGCCATCGCTTTCTTCTCCTTCGATCTTGGTTTCGCAACCTGAAGGATCACGCGATGGCCGTCCTCGTTTTACGGCGCCATGCCATCTAGCTGGGGAAACTCATACACCACCTCCGTGGACGCAACCGGAAGAGCTCGTCGACCGCGGCGGCCATGTGCTGATCCGGGCACGGACCGGCGGAGCGCCCATCCCCTGTCCAGGGTGCCGGGTGCCGTCGATCCGGCTGCACGGGCATTACCGGCGGCTGATGAGGACCTGGCGGCCGCCGGCCGCCAGGTCCTCATCAGCCTGACCGTACGCCGCTTGAAGTGCGGCAACCCGACCTGCCAGGTACGGACCTTCGCCGAGCCGATCAGCGGCCTGGCCAGGCGGCATGCCCGCAACACCTCCCTGCTGCGGCGCATGCTCTGGAACCGCCCGCCTTCTTGCCCTGGATCACGTGATGAACACCGAAACGACCAACCCGCACCTGCCGCCAGAGCAGCAACATCCCAGTTCGGGAGCCCACCCGGTCATGTCCGGTCAGCTCTTCCCGATGACGACGACGCTTCGGGACGCCGGGGGGCGGATCTGCAAAAGCCCAGGTCACGCCGGACCTTCCAGCCCCTCCAGAAGAGCCGCACCCAATTCGGCCGCCGACACGGCAGGCCGTTGGCAGATCCCCGGTCGCCCTGCACTCGTTGCGGGCGGTGCCGTGGCGCCGCACCCTTTTGCCGTGATGAGTCACGACTTTCGTCGCCCTGAGGCAAAAGGGTATGGGCAAGTTGCAGATCTTGCTTTATATTACGGCGCAGAGCAGCGTTATTTCCTCCGTGTTACAGCAAATGAGACCCGGCATCCGCCGTTCGATCGGCCATATCGGCGGTGCCGCAACCCCCACGCCGCGCTGAACGCGGCGCCCTCACCGAGATGGGACTGGCCATGCGGAAATTACCCCTGTTATCCGTCTCACTGCTCACCGCACTCTCGTGGCTCGTCGTACCCGCTCAGGCGCGCGCGGCGGTGCCGCCGCAGGAGCCGGGCATCACCCTGCGTACCTACGACGTCCAAGTCGAACTGTCCAAGCTCTGCACGCTCAAGCCCGGTCAGACACCCAACGTGGACAAGCTGATGCCCACGATCGACTGGACCTCCGACGCCGACTTCGGCCTGGCCGACATGTTCGTCACCGAGGTCATCGGCAACATCTCCATCGCCGCCGCAGGCACGTACGAGTTCCGGCTCACCAGCGACGACGGCTCCCGGCTGCGCATCGACGACACCGTCGTGATCACCAACGACGGGCGGCACGGGCCGATCGCCGTGGACGGCACGATCACCCTGACCACCGGCTACCACGCGTTGCGCGTCGACCACTTCGAGCACCTGTACGGCCAGCGGCTCAAGCTGGAGTGGAAACCACCCGGATCCTCGGCGTTCACCCTCGTGCCGAACTCGGTGCTGAGCACGGACGCGGACGTGGTGCGGGTCACCGCCCCCGGGCGCAAGGAGTGCGAGAGCGGCGCCGACTCTCCGGGCGACGGGCTGCCGCTGGAGTCGGTACACCCTGACTTCACGCTCACCGACCTGCGACCGAACGGTTTCCAGCCGCAGGTGACCGCGATGGACTGGCTGCCCGACGGCCGGTTGGCGATCGCCACGTGGGGTGGCTCGGAAACCAAGCTCGGCGAGGTCTACCTGCTCGACAACGTCACAGGCAAGACCTCACCCGCGCAGGTGACCACCAAGAAGATCGCCGGCGGGCTTCAGGAGCCCATGGGCATCAAGTACGTGGACGGCAAGCTCTACGTGTCGGAGAAGTCCCGGCTGGTGGAGCTGAACGACACCAACGGCGACGAGGTCGCCGACAACCTCAGGACCGTGGCGAGCTGGCCGTTCGGCGGCAATTTCCACGAGTTCGCGTTCGGGCTGCTCTACCGTGGCGGCCACTTCTACATCAACCTCTCCGTCGCCATCAACTACGGCGGCGCCACCACCGACCCGCAGCCGGCGCGGAACAGGGGCACGACCATCAAGGTCAACAAGGCCACCGGCGAGGTCGAGTACATCGCCGGCGGTCTGCGCACGCCCAACGGGCTCGGCTGGGGTCCGGAGGGTGACCTGTTCGTCATGGACAACCAGGGCGGCTGGCTGCCCGCCTCGAAACTGGTGCACATCAAGAAGGACCGGTTCTTCAACCACTACACCAACCCTGACGGCCCGTTCGATGACAACCTGGTGAGCGCGCCCGTACTCTGGCTGCCGCACAACGAGATCGCCAATTCCCCCAGCACGCCGCTGGTCATGAAGCGGGGCAGGTTCGCGGGGCAGATGTTGTTCGGCGACGTCACCTACGGCGGAATCCAGCGCGGCTACCTCGAGAAGGTCAACGGCGAGTACCAGGGCGCGGTCTTCCGCTTCACTCAGGGCCTCGAGGCAGGGGTCAACCGGATCAGCCTGGGGCCCGACGGTGCCATCTACGCCGGAGGTCTCGGCGCCGGCGGAAACTGGGGCCAGACGGGCAAGCTCACCTACGGACTGCAGAAGCTGACCCCCGGCGACGACAAGGCTTTCGACATCCTGAAGATGCGCGCGATCGAGGGCGGCTTCGAGCTGGAGTACACCCAGCCGCTGTCGGCCGAGACCGCCACGTCGCTGGCGGCCAAGTATCAGGCCACCCAGTGGCGGTACGCCGCGGCCTCCACCTACGGTGGCCCCAAGGTGGACGAGGAGCCGCTGACCGTCACCTCCGCGAAGCCGACCTCCGGCGGGAAGAAGGTCACGCTCAAGATCGCGGGTCTCAAGCCGGGGCGCGTGGTGCACCTGCGGTCGCCGCGCCCGTTCAGCTCGGCATCAGGGCAGCCGCTGTGGAGCACCGAGGCCTGGTACACGCTTAACTCGATGATCGACGGCCCGACGACGGATACCACGTACGAGGCGGAGAGCGCCTCACACAGCGGCGGTGCGAAGCTGAACACCGACCATCTGAGCTACTCGGGAAGCGGCTTCGTCGACGGCTACTGGGCCGCGGGAGCGGCCACGCAGTTCGCCGTACGCGCAGCCGAGGCCGGCACGTACCACGTGGGCCTGCGCTACTCCAACGGCCCGCACCCCGCACCCGGCACCAAATCTCTGAGCGTGTACGTCAACGGGACCAAGGTCAGGCAGGTGCCGCTGCCCACTACGGAAACGTGGGACCTGTGGGCCACCCGGGTCGAACCGCTCGCGTTGAAGGCAGGCGCCAACACCATCGCCTACAAGTACGACAGCGGCGACACGGGCAACGTCAACCTGGACTCCATCACCGTGGCCGCGCGACCGGTACTCGAGGCGGAGAACGCCTTGCTGCGCGGTGGTGCGAAGGTGAGCACGAACCATCAGGGCTACACCGGCAAGGGCTTCGTCGACGGCTACACGGCCGCGGGCGCGAGCACGTCGTTCACCGTGCGGACGGACTCACCCGGCATGCACAACGTCGGGCTCCGCTACGCGGCCAACACCGGCACGTCGGTGAGCGTGTACGTCAACGGCGACAAGGTCAGGCAGGTGCGGCTGGCCGGCACCGGCGGCTGGGACGCCTGGGCCGTCCAGACGGAGGCGCTCAACCTGAAGCGGGGTTCGAACAGGATCGACTACAGGTACGACTCCGGCGATATGGGACAGGTCAGCCTCGACCACATCACCGTGTCGAAGGCGCAGCGGATCACGCTGTTCGACGGGTCCAGTCTGGCGGCGTGGGAGAAACGGGCCGGCGGGTCGGCGACCTGGCCGATCGCGAACGGCTCCATGGAGTCCTACGGTGGCGACATCCGTACCCGGCAGACGTTCGGCGACTTCAAGCTCCACGTCGAGTGGTACGAGCCGGACTACCCGCCGGACGTGACCGGGCAGCAGCGCGGCAACAGCGGCGTCTTCCTCCAGGAACGCTACGAGGTTCAGGTCCTCGAGTCATACGGTGACACCACACCGGCCGCCAACGAGGCGGGCGCGATCTACTCCAAGCGCGCGCCCGACCGCAACATGGCCACCGCCCCAGGAACGTGGCAGACCTACGAGATCACCTTCCGCGCGGCCCGCTACACCAGCGCGGGAGTGAAGGTCGACAACGCGCGGGTCACGGTCGTCTGGAACGGCGTGGTGGTGCACAACGACGTGGCCATCGACGGCGGCACAGGCGACAACATCCCGGAGAGCGCGGCGTCGGGCGGGATCCGCCTCCAGGACCACGGCGACCCTGGCGAGAATCCCCGCTTCCGCAACGTGTGGATCGAACCCGTCTCCTGACCTCATCCGCCCGGCAGGCCGTCCCGCCCTCTGCGCGTGGCCGGCCTGCCGGGCCACGAGCGCGCCGCGATGCCATCGTCCTGGACGATCGGCAGATCGGGCAGCGGATACGCTTGCCGACGGCGCGCCCCACCGCGTCGCCGACTGTGTGGCCCACCGCCTTGCCCGCCCCCGACGATGCCGCTGTCGACCAAGCCATGAACCAGGCCCTGAACGCCGAGTTCTGCATCTGAAAACAGACCGCCATGCCCGCGCCGCTCCTGGCTGCCGCGACCCCAACGCAGTCACCGGCGGGCCATGTGTCTCTGATTTTGCCGGCGAACCATCCGTGCACGCGTCTGGCACGCAAACGGCTGTCGCGCATGTTGCTCATCAGGACGGGGAGCAGAAAGCGTCGCGGATCGTGTCACGAAGCCAGCGCTGACGCCTCCTCGAGCAGCGACCGGACCCGGGGAGCGGTCCGAAGCGCGAACGGGGTGGGCGCCATCTCACGACCGGCGCGCACCAGGATCGGGTCGCCCATCGCCCGCCGCAACCGGCCGAGCGCCCGGCTGGTCACGGGGATGGACAGGTGGAGGCGCTCGGCCGCCGCCCGTCAACTCGCCCTCGTGACCGCTCAGTACGCTGTGCGGTGATCTTCCGATCGACGAGAGGTGAGATTCGTGATGTTGCCTGCGGACAGTCACGTGCACAGCGAGTGGTCCTGGGACGCGCCGCTGGGCTCGATGGAGCGCACCTGCGAGAAGGCGGTGGAGCTCGGCCTGCCCGCGATCGCCTTCACGGAGCACGTCGATCACACCGTGTGGATGGTCAACCCCGACGTGCTGCACCCGGATGACCATCTGGCGACCGTGTGCTCACCGGATGGCGAGCTGACTCCGCCGCGGTTCGACGCGGCCGGATACCTGGAGGCGATCGAAAGGTGCCGGGAGCGCTTCCCGGAGTTGCAGATCCTTAGCGGTATGGAACTGGGGGAGCCACACTGGCATGCCGAGGAGATCGCGAAGCTGCTCGCGGCCGGGCCGTTCGATCGGCTGATCGGGTCGCTGCATTGCCTCCCGATCGGGGACAGGTTCACCGAGCCTCCGGGGCAGTTCGCGCGGCGACCCGCGGCGGAGGTCATGCGTGACTACCTGGCGGAGATTCCCCGGCTGATCGAGCAGAGCGAGGTGTTCACAGTACTGGCGCACATCGACTATCCGATCCGTTACTGGCCGACGGAGCAGGCCGGGCCGTTCGATCTGCTGGAGTTCGAGGAGGAGTTCCGGCATGCGCTGCGGGTGACGGGGGAGTCGGGCAGAGCTCTGGAGATCAACACGCGCCTGCCGCTGCACTCGACCATCCTTCGCTGGTGGCACGAGGAGGGCGGGCAGGCGGTGACGTTCGGGAGCGACGCGCACATGCCGTCGGCTGTGGCCCAAGGGTTCAAGGAGGCGGCGCACATGGCGGAGGCGCACGGCTTCCGCCCGGGCAAGGACATGCTGGGCATCTGGGGCCGGGCGGACTGACATGGTGTTGAGCGCGGAGATCTTGACAGTGGGGTGGGGATGCGCTGCTCGTGACGGAGAACGAGGAACTGCGGGCAAGGGTTGACGATTTGGCTGCCCGATTGCGGCGCTACGAGGGCTGAGCTGGCTTCCGCTTGGGTGTCCTGCTCAAGGCCGCGCGGGGGTAGGTCAGGTTGAGCGGTGCGGCGGGTGGGTTGTTGAGGTAGTCAGCCCAGAGGCAGCCGGAGACCGGGTGTGAGTAATTGGCGTACAGGAAATCCCGGTGAGAACGATCTTGCTGGGGTTCGCCTACTTCGTGGGGGCTTCGAGCTGGCGGGGCACTACGCCCGCCCGGAGTTCCCGGAGGTCGGGGATGTGGTTGTAGAGCGTGCCCGGGGAGACGCCCAGTAGCCTCGCGATCGAGGTGATGGAGCGGCCGGGGTCGGGCAGCAGGTCGCGGGCGGCGCGGATGACTTCCTCGGTGGCGACGCTAGGGCGTCCGCCGATACGGCCGCGGGCGCGGGCGGCGGCCAGGCCCTCGTTGGTGCCGATGACGATGAGTTCGGGGTTGAGGAACCTGCGGACAGCCGTTATCGATGAGAATGATCTTGCTGGGGTGCCCCGGGCAAAGTGGGATACGGAGATAGTTGCTGGGGTCAGCGTCCCGCGAGTACCGCATAGGCGGTGGAGCGGCCGATCTTGAGGGTGCGGGCGGCCTCGGTGACCGAGACACCGTCGTCGACCAGACGGCGTAGTGTGGCCAGCTCGGCGGGGCCGATGACGCGCGGCCGTCCGGTCTTCTTCTTGCCGGGCAGCATGGCACCGGTGGCTTCGCGACGCCTGGCGGCGGCGATTCCCTCGGCCTGGCGCTCGGCGCGCAGCTCCAGCTCGTATTCCGCGGCTGCGGCCAGGACCGCGAACATGAACCGGCCCTCTTTGGTGGCCAGATCAAAGTTCTCCGTCAGCGACACCACCGTGATGCCGCGGTCGCGCACCTCGTTGACCGTGGTCAGGACGTGTCCCGCGGAGTGGCCCCACCGGTCGGACTTCCAGAACTTCAGCGTGTCGCCCGCTTTGGGGAGCGCCAAGAGCGCCTCCCACGCCGGTCGCGCGACACCGCGCTTGCCCGATTCCTTTTCCATGACCAGTTCGTCATAGCCGCTGGCCGCCAGGGCGTCGAGCTGGAGTTGTGGGTTCTGGTCACGCGTCGAGACCCGTGCGTACGCCCAGACGGTCATCAGCCACCTTCCCAGCGGCGTCCAGAAACGTCTACTTTTCTGGACACTCTAGTGACCGGGCACGATGCCGTCCAGAAACCTCTGTCCAGGAAGTCGTTGTGGCGCAGCGGTGAGCGCCGCCTGGCCGCGGGGAATTGGGGCGTGCTCGCGGGCGCGGCCGTGGCTCTATGCGGGGATGCGGAGCTCTTGGCGTATGCGGTGGCGGAACTGGCGCACGCTGGTTTCTGTGTCCCGGGGGTCAGCGCGTGGAGGAGGTCGTTGACGTAAGTGAGCGACCGGGCGGAGGCGACGTGGGAGAGGATGTCCACGGCGCAGTGTCCGTGTTCCAGTCCTTCGTGGAGACTGGCCGATTCTTTCGAAGGATGCGCGGATGGCTGAGGAGATGCACCCGGCGTGGGACGAGGTCGTCGATGTTTCTACCCCTCGTCGCCGAGGATGATCACAGCGGAACTGCGGGGAAGTAGCCGCTCACTCAGCCAACCTTGCGGGCGAAGCTCGGTTCCGCCGCCTCCAGTCGCGGTACCGCGACGCCCAACCGGCGTGCTTCCGCCAGGGTGTCTCGGCAGATCTCACGCGGCTCCTCGGCCTCGGGGTCGGAGTGCGCCTCGAAATTCACGCGCGCCGGCGCGAAATGAGCGAGCAGCCAGGCGAGCGCGGGGGCCGTCAGCCAGGTGGGCGCACGGAACGGTAGCACACCGCCCCGGTGACGTCGCAGGTCAACGCCGCGCGCCTTGAGGAGCGGCAGCAGCTCGCGGCCAGCCAGCAGCCCCTCGCGCAGGTCGCCCGTTGCCCCGGCCAGCTTGGACAAGGAACCCAGCCGCAGGCCCTGCGAGAACAGGCCGGCATCCGACACGAAATGGACCCACAGCCAGCCGCGGAAGTCAGGCTGCTCCTTAAGCCGGAGCCCGGCCTCGCGAAACGCCTGGCGCACGGCCCGCTCACGTTCGGTCGGCGGCTGGCCGAAGGTGCCGAAGATGACCGACGGCAGCAACGCCCCACGGAGCACGCCGTCCGCGCCGAAACCGCCACCGGCCTGGGGAAAGCCCCAGGCGATCTGGTCGACAGGGAGTGCGCCGATCGCGGCCAGCGGCTCGGTCCAGATGTTGCCGAAGACCAGCACCGTGGCCTGGCCGACACGCGGGGACAGGAAGGCCGTCGCCTCCGCGAGGCGGTGGTGCGGCACGCTCAGCACGATCAGGTCGAAGTCGTGGTCTGGCTCCAGCGCCTCGCGGTAGCGCACCGGCCACTTCTGGACGACGCGCTGCCCCCACACCCGGCGCCGCGTATCGAGCAGGTCGAGGTCCACCGCGTCCCCGTACGTCGCCGCGCGGCCCGGCCGGACGTAGAACTCGATGTCATGTCCCGCCTGTTGCAGGGCCCAGCCGTAGAAGGTGGCGATCACGCCTCGGCCGAACATCAGGATCTTCACGCTGCACCTCGTGGGGTACGATCGATTTGGAGGCCATCTCCACTTTCCAAAATATGGAGGTCATCTCCATTTGTCAACGCGAGGTAGCGCATGACCGCCGACAAGCCGCTGCGGGCCGACGCCCAACGCAACCGCGATGCCCTGATCGCCAAGGCACGAGAGGTCTTCGACGCCGGAAGCTTCTTCGACCTGCGCTTCGATGATTTCGCCCGCCTGGCCGGTGTGGGCACCGGCACGCTGTACCGCCACTTCCCCACCCGGGAGGCACTGGCCGAGGCGGTCTACCACGAGGAGGTCGCCACGCTGTGCGACCGCGCCCGCCAGTTGCAGGCCACACTGCCCGCGGAGGAGGCCTTGGCGACCTTCCTGCGTGGCATGGTCGGCTACATGGATGCCCATCAGGGCCTCGCCCGGACGCTGGCCACGCTCATGGCCACCGGCTCAGATGAGCTCGCCGAGGGTAGTCGGGCGCTGGAGCAGGCTGTCACCGACCTGGTGGCCGCCGCCGTGAAGGACGGCGCCGTCCGCGACGACGTGGGTGCCGGCGCCGTCATGATGGCACTGCATGGCATCGGTGCGGCCCATGACCGCCCCGGTTGGCGGGCCGAGGCCGACGGTGTCATCACCCTCGTGCTGGACGGGCTGCACCGGTCGTACTCAGGCGACAGTCAGCGCGAGCACGAGCAGGAGAGTGTCGGTGAGTTGAAGTGAGAATACCTTTCTGACCAGGGAAAATGAGAATTGTCTAGGGTTCCGTTTTCACTGTCAGGAAGGCATCCCGTAGATGCAATTCGGGTCTGGCGCAAAGTCCATGAAGTGGTGACGGTGTGTGATGGGCGTTAGCTGCTGAGGAGCACGCGTTTGCGGAGGAGCGCGAAGCCAGCTCGGCCGAACATCTGGCGTTTGATCATCTTGATCCGGTTGACGTGACCTTCCACCGGGCCTGAGCTCCAGGGCAGGGTGAGGCCGGCGGTGACAGCGTCGAGATCCCGCTCCAGGCCGTTGGCGAAGGCGTGAAGACAGGGTAGGTCGTCTGTCTTCGCCGCGGCGAGCCAGCCAGGAAGGTCCTGGCCCTGGCGTTGGGTGAGCATGATGGCGAAGGAGCGGACGTACTTGATGAGCGCGGTCAGCTCCGGGCATCGGGACAGGACACCTTTGAGCTGGAGCCGATGGGATTCCTGCAGCCGTTCGGGGTGGGTGGTGATCCAGCCGGTGACCTTGCGGACGGAGGGTGCCGGCGGTGCGACGGGGTGTGGTGCGCGTAGGGGGCGCAGGTAGTCGCTGAGCGCGGCGTAGCTGCCACGGTAGCCGAGCGCGGTGATCTCCTTGAGCAGCCGGGTGGCGTTGCGTTCGCCTTCTTCCCAGCGCTGGTGCAGGTAGGGCTTGAAGTCGTCGACGGTGCTCGGCTTGTTCGTCCACTGCCCCCAGAGCAGTTCCTCGGGTGTGGCGGCGTGCGCGTAGCGGATCACGGTGTTGTGGCCCATGCCGAGCTGGCGGGCGATCCCTCGAAGGCTGTGCCCTGCCGCCTTCAGTTCATGGATTCTGGCGTGCTTGGCGCGAGTGCGGTCGGCGAACCGTGTGGAGCCCTTCGGCCGAGGAGGCTGCGGTGGGGTCCCTGGTTCAGGTTCAGGCGTGTCGTTTTGGTGTTCGCTCAGGCAGGAGCGGTGCCGGGCGACTGAGCGTTCCACCGCCTGGATGAGGTTGTGCCACAGGTGCCGGCGATCGGCGCACTGGATCGCCTGGGGTGCGCCCTTGAGGGCGCCTTCGGCATAGGCGCTGGCTCGGTCGCGGCAGATCACTTCCACCTCGGGGTGGCGGTGGAGCCAGTCGGCAAGGGTATTGGCTTGACGGTCGAGTAGGAGATCGATGGGCCGACGGGTGGCCATGTCGAGCGAGATACCCAGGTCGCTGCAGGTGGTGGCCAGTCCGGAGGCGGCGCCGGCCTTCTGCGGCGGCACCGAGCCGACGACCAGGTTGGTGGTCAGCGCCATCGAGGGGGCGACGGCGGGGTAGAGGACGATGAAGCCCGCGACCAGGAGCGGCAGTCCGCCGGTGGCGCCGACCTGGGTGAGCATCAGGTAGCCGATCACCTGGACGGTGAGCCCGGCCGCGATGAGACGTCCCGGGCGGAAGCGCCGGGCCAGGATGGGTGAGACCGTGGAGACGAGCACGAGCAGCGCCGCTGCGGGCAGCACCCACAGGCCCGCCTGCAGCGGCGACAGCCCTTCCACCAGTTGCAGGTACTGGGTGATGAGCAGGTAGGTGCCGCCGAGCGCGGTCGCGGCGAGCAGGAACACGCCCAGGGCGCCGCCGACCACGCGGTTGGCGAACAGCCGCACGTCCAGCAGCGGCTCGGGCAGGCGCAGCTGGCGCACGACGAACCAGGCGCCGAACGCGGCCCCGATCACGATGGCGGCCACCGCGACGCCCCCGCGGCCGTCCTTGCCGAGTTCTTTGACGCCGTAGACGACCGGCAGCAGGGTGGCCAGCGACAGCAGCACGCTGAGCAGGTCCACCCGGGTGGCGGTGGGGTTGCGGTGGGCGGGCAGCAGCCGTGCCACCACCTTCGAGGCCGGCAACGCCCGTTCGATCGCCCGCAAGGAGTTCGCCACGATGGCCCAAGCCGCCGACGAGTGCATCACGAAGGTGTCCGGCATCGACACGGTCGGCCCGCAGGTGGTCCGGCACCAGAACACCAGCCTGTTGACCCAGATGATCACCGAGCTGGAAGCCCGGCTCACCGAGCCGGCGTCAGGTTGACGAAGTCTCCGACGATCTCTTCATGTTGCGCGGCCAGCCGGGCCAGGGCCTGGCGGCGACTGACCCAAGCAGAGCAGAGCGTTGAAGAACTCGCCGGCTTCCGCAGGCTCCGCGGGGTCGCCGATACTTCGACCCGCGGTGTCCGTCTCCCCACTCCCCGCGCACCGGCCATCGGATCATGCAGCTGACACGGACGACCACTTCTCCCTAGCCTGTCCAGATGATCACTCCGATTGAGCTCGTCATCTTCGACTGCGACGGCGTGCTCGTCGACAGCGAACACATAGCCGTCCGCGCCCATGTCGCCGTGGGTGCCGAGCTGGGCTGGCCGCTGACCGAAGCCGAGGTGATCGAAAAGTTCATCGGCCGGTCACCCGTGTCCAACGGTGAACAAATCACTTCCCGAGTAGGGCCGAGCCGGGCCGCGCTCTGGTGGGAGAGATTCGAGCGACTCCACCGCGCGGCCGTCGATGCCGAACTCACCCCGGTCGACGGCATCCTCGAAGTCCTCGACACCCTCACGCATCCCAGCTGCGTCGCCTCGGGCGGCAGTCACGACACGATGCGCCACACGCTGGGTCACACCGGGATCTACCCATACTTCGAAGGCCGCATCTTCAGCGCAAGCGAGGTCGCCCGCGGCAAACCGGCCCCCGACCTGTTCCTGCACGCTGCCAAGCAGATGGGCGTCCACCCCTCGGCCTGCATCGTCGTCGAGGACAGCCAATATGGGATCCAAGCAGCCCGCGCAGCCGGTATGCGCGCCCTTGGCTACGCCGGCGGACTCACACCGGCGCAATGGCTCGAAGGACCGAACACCACGGTCTTCGACGACATGCGCGAACTCCCGAGACTCCTTGCAGAAGCCTGACCGACCAGGACTCCAACTTGGCCTACGTGAAAGAAGAGATCATCTTCCTCTGACCTGCTGGAAGGGCCCTACAACCCTAGATAACGATCGGTAGGAGTCGGTTCCGGTCTCGATGATATTGCCGCCGAAGGTGAGCCGGTCGACGATCGCGGCGCAGAGACGGGGGTCGGTGAAGGTCTTGGTCCAGGAGGAGACGGCGACGATCGTGTTTCCGCAGGTCGCGACGCCCGAGAACAACGCTTATGCCAAGCCGTTCTGAAACTGCGCGACAACGCGCCCATCTGATCGTCGTCGATGCCGGACAGGATGGACGCCTGGTTGTCGAGGGTGGCGTCGATCGTCAGCCAGTCGCGCACCGGCAGCGTGATGGGGTGGATGACGTCGTCGTCGTTGTCGCCGAGGGGCATGGTGTGTGATTCTGCCTGGGCACACGGCCTGTCCACGCCCCCTGAGCCAGGGCGGGACAGGCCGTGCCGGGCCGCTGCTTGCCGCCCGCCAAGTCCGGCCCGTCCTCGCTGCGCTCGTCCGCTCCGGACTGGACAGTCGGCCGCGCACCGGCCGAAGGGCTGTCGGGGGACGAGCCGGGCGGCCGGGCCGTTCGAACCCGCCGCCCTTTGCGAAGCAAGTTAGGAACACCCGGCCGGGAGCGAAGCGTCCGCCTCAAGGGTGGAACAGATCACCGAACCCCGCACCGCCTTCGGCCGAGATGGGCAGATTGCAGGATGCGCCACAATGTGGGATGTGATTGTGGACAAGGCGATCTACTGCAACGGCGTGCGCGAAACCATCGATGGCGACATCAGCGACGCCTTCAGCGCCGCCCGGCAGCGGGGCGACTGCTTTTTGTGGATCGGCCTGCACGAGCCCACCCAGGAGGAGTTCGACCTGATCACCAGCGAGGTGCGGCTGCACCCCCTGGCGGTGGAGGACGCCATCCACGCCCACCAGCGGCCCAAGCTCGAGCGCTACGACGACACCCTGTTCGTCGTGCTCAAACCGCTGTTGTACCTGGAGCAGACCTCCGACATCGAGGCCGGGGAGCTCAACCTGTTCTTGGGCGCCGACTTCGTCATCAGCGTCCGCCACGGCCAGGCCGGGGCGCTGACCGGGGTGCGCCGACGCATCGAGTCCGATCCCGCCCTGCTGACCGCCGGCCCGGCCGGGGTGCTGTACGCGATTTGCGACCAGGTGGTGGACACCTACTCCCAGATCTCCCACGAGGTCGAGCACGACCTCATCGCGCTGGAGCGCAAAGTCTTCAGCGGTGAGCACGCCGACGTCACCGCCGACATCTACTCCCTCAAACGTGAGGTGCTGGAGTTCCGCACCGCCCAGGACCCCCTGGTGCCGGTGCTGGAGGAGATCGTCAAAGGCCGGGTGGAGCTGTGCGCCCACACCCGCGAGCAGTTCCGCGACGTCCTGGACCACCTGCTGCGCATCGACGCCCAGGTCGATGACCACAACGAACTGCTCACCAGCGCCCTGAGCGCTCATTTGGCGCTGGTGGGCCGCGAGCAGAACAAGGTCGCCATGCAGCAGAACGCCGACATGCGCAAGATCTCCTCTTGGGCGGCCCTCATCGCTGTGCCCACCATGATCGCCGGAATCTACGGCATGAACTTCGACTACATGCCCGAGTTGCACTGGCTGCTGGGCTATCCGCTCACCCTGGGTGTCATGGTCGTCGCCGTGATCATCGTCCACCGGCTGCTGCGCAGGAGCGGATGGCTGTGAAAACCCGCAGACCCTCCCAGAGCAGGCTCCTGCTGGCCGTCGTCGTCGCCTGGATCGTCTTCTTGACCGTCCTCATCCTGCTCGATGCCCGCGCCGCGGGCGCCCTGCCGTGAACCGGCCGCCAGGCGGCGCACCGGGCCGGTGCGCGAGGTGATCTGGCGGGCGCGAAACCGGGCCGAGAAGTCTCCTCGTCGGCTCAGCGGAGTCTCAAGGCCGGCCCCGGCCGAGGCCAGATCCGGTCGGTGAAACAGCTCGCCGGGAAGCCGATGCCCGCCGCGCCGGCAAGCCCGCACATTCCCCATGGGCGGTGGATGTCCGCCCGCGACGGGCGCCGGATCCGGGCGGCACGACGGCTGCCCGCACCGCCCAGGCCGTGTTCTCGAGGCCGCCCGCGGACAGCCGGTGCAGATGCCCGGTGCGGACGCCCGGCGGGGAGAGCCAGGCCCATGACGAGCAGCAGGACCATCGAGTTCAGGCCGAATCCGCCGCGCGATGCCCCTGAGCGGGTCAGGGGAGCAGTTCGATCGCCAGGGTGAGTGCGGTGACGATGACGATCAGGGCGAGGAGCACGAGGCCCTCCGGGCGGAACATCGGGGGTTTCATCATGCTCCTTCCGATGAGGGTGGGCAGGAAGGGAGGGCCGCCGGAGTGCGTCACAACCCCACCTCACGCCGGAGAAGGTCTTCCGGTTCTTCACGGCGGACCACGAGGCGGGCCTGTCCATCCGCCACGGCGACGACGGGTGGCCGGCCGATAAGGTTGTAGGTGGAGGCCATGGAATGGTGGTAGGCGCCGGTGGCGGCCACCACCAGCAGATCACCCGGGCGGACGTCCACGGGAAGCGGCACATCATCGGCGACGACGTCACCGGACTCGTAGTGGTGGCCGACCACGGTGACCTCGCGCATGGCCTCGCGCGAGCGGCGGCCTATCATCCGGACGGTGTAGCGCGCCCCATACAGCGTGGGGCGGAGGTTGTCACTCATCCCGCCGTCGACCGCGACGAAGATCCGGCTGCCGCCACGCTTGACAGCGATCACTCGGTACAAGGTCAGCCCGGAGGACCCGCTGATGGCTCGGCCCGGCTCTACGGTCAGCCGGGGCACCGCGAGGCCGAGCCCGGCGCACCGCTCCGCGACTGCTGTGGTGACAGACCGGGCGTAGTGGTGCAGGTCGAGTTCGTGCTCCCGCTCACGATAGGCAATCGCCTGGCCACCGCCGAGGCCGAGCTCGGGCAGGACCACGCCGTGCGTGTCGCGGATGTGGGCGAGCTGCCGCACCATGATCCGAGCCGCTTGCTCATACGGCTCCACCGTACTGATCTGGGAGCCCAGATGGCAGTGCAGTCCCACCAGGTCCAGGCCGGGCTGCTCCAGGACCCGCGTCACCGCGGCGCCCGCCTCACCGGCGACGATCGACAGGCCGAACTTCTGGTCCTCGCCGTCGGCGCGGATCGCGGGGTGCGCCCCGGCTTCGACGTCGGGGATGACACGGACCAGCACCTTCTGCCGCCGGCCCACGGGGACCAGCGCGGCTATCCGCGGGATCTCGGTGAGGTTGCCCACCACAAGGCGGCCGATCCCGTACTCCACCGCGTCGTGGAGTTCCCGGGGGGTCTTGGCGTTGCCGTGGAAGATGATCCGTTCGGCGGGAAAACCGACGGAGCGGGCGATGGCCAGCTCGCCGGCCGAGCAGACGCCGAGGCTGAGCCCTCCCTCCCGGATCCAGGTGGCCATCGCCCTGCACAGGAACGCCTTGGCCGCGTAGGCGATGGTTGCGCCGGGAAAGGCGGTGACATAGTCGCGGCAGCGCTGCCGCACGTCCGCCTCGTCGACGACGTAGGCCGGGGTGCCGTAGCGGCGGGCGATCTCCGTAAGCGACGTGTCGCCGGTCGTGGCGTCGCCGGTGTCCGGGAAAAGGGTCGTCGCCGACCAGGGGCCGCGCGACCTGTCGGTGCTCTGGTTCGCGAGGTCCTGTTCGAGGGTGCACATCACGCGGCTCCGGCGACGGAGGGGATCATCGTCCCGGCGGGGTCGATGACGATGCCGATGACGTCCAGGTCCCGGATCATGCCGCGCAGGGCGGGCTCGCTGAGCCACATCCACTGCTGCTCGGTACCGAGCACATCGGCCAGACACAATGCAGAGGAGAAGGCCACTGCGGTCTTCCTGCCCGCGGCCGTGCGGAACAGCCGCAACGAGACGCTGAACCGGCCCTGCCAGATCGGGACGAATAGCGGCACTTCTGACATTTGCTTCCTCCTGGGAGAACTCGTGCAAAAGCGACGCTATGGCTGGGGTAAGCCGGACAAGCGCGACCGATACGGGATCTGGACGCCGGTCGGCGAAACCCTGACGCGTGATTGACGCCTACGCCGGGCGAGACCCTGTCCCGGGACGGTTATCGGCCTGCTCCGGTTCGCTGCGGCTCGGTCGAACAGGCACGGCGGGGAAAGGCTGATCATCGTCAGGGGTGGATCCCGCCTAGTCGGTGGTTTGTTGATATGGGGCTGATGTCGCAATAAGCCGGTGGATAGGGGTGGTCGCTGCTGTTCGGGGGTGGTCGTGATGGCGACCGCGCGACGTCCGTGTCCGCCGGCGCCGGGTCCGTTGGAGGAGTACGCGGCCCGGTTCGATGATCTGTGGTGCTCGCTCGCGCAGCGCCGGGGGTTTCGCGAATATCTGACCGGGCTGCTGCTACCGCGGGACCGCAACAAGACGCTGACTGCCCTGGCCGGTGCGGATCCGGTGGCCGGGGCCCAGAACGCGGCGGTGCAGCGGCTGCAGTTCTTCTGAGTCGGATTCGCCGTGGGACCACGAGAAGGTCAACGCCCGGCGTCTTGAGCTGCTGCGGGCCGATCCGGTGACCGCGCCGCATGCGGGCGGGGTGCTGGTGGTCGATGACACCGGGGACCGCAAGGACGGCACCGCCACCGCGCACACCGAGCACCAGTATCTGGGCTCGGTCGGGAAGATCGAGAACGGAATCGTGGCGGTGACCACGCTCTGGGCCGACGAGCGGGTCTACTATCCGCTGCACGTGGTGCCCTACACCCCCGCGGGTCGGCTGCCTGGTAGCCGTAGCGATCCGGCGTTTCACACCAAGCCGCAGCTCGCGGCCGCTCCCGCGGGCCGAGCTCAGGCCGCCGCCGTGCCGTTTCGGGCGCTGGTGGCCGACTGCGCCTACGGCGACAATGCGGCCTTCACCGCTGAGCTATGGGCCGCTGGGCTGCCGTTCGTGCTCGCGCTCAAGCCGCATAAGGGCTCCTGGGCCCGGCCGATGAGGTGCACACGCCGATCGACGCCGCCGCGAGCTTGCCTGGGGGTCCCCAAGCGCCGGGCGCCTGGACCAAGGTCGTACGGCGGTTTCGCGACGGCCACACCACCGTGTGGTGGGCCGCCGACGCGGTGCTGGGCGGCTACGGCCCGCACCAGGCGGTCCGGCTGATCGTCGCGACCACCGACCCGGCGACGCTGCCGGCCAAGGCCACCTGGTACCTGGCCACCAACCTGCCCCGCCCCGGCGGTCCGCGTGCTGCCCTCTCGTCTTTCCTGGCCGCCGGCCTGGCCGAGATCGTGCGTCTTTACGGCCTGCGCACCTGGATCGAACAGGGTTACAAGCAGGTCAAGGACGAACTCGGCTGGGCCGGTTTCCAGGTTCGCTGCGATGCCGCGATCCGCCGCCACTGGGCCCTGGTGATGTGCGCGTTCACCTTCTGCTGGCATGCCTGGCCCGCCGATCCGGTCCCGCCACCACATCTCCCGCTCACCCCGGCCGACGCCGACGGCGGAGAGAGGGGGCCCATCGCTACGGCCGTCCGTGCCACTGTGCCGGCCCAGGGCCGCCCGCTACGTCCGCGGTTGGCTGACCCCCTGCGCGCTGCTGCAACGCTGGTGGCGCAGCTGGTCAACCAGGCCCCCGCCCGCTGAACTCCAAGCCCTGGTCACAGCCGTCACCACAGGACGACCCCTCAACCTCTACGCCCCGCCCTAACAAACCACCGGCTAGTGCGTCTCGCGCCACTTGTCATGCAGCAGGGGGATCTCCCGGTGCATGAACAGGTAGAAATCGCGGAGCTCGGTCATGGTCTGCCCGGCGTGGGTCTGCGGTCCGCCGAGCGCCTCGATGCCCTCGTCGACCATGTCGGCGAGGGTCTTGTAGAGGCCGACCTTGGTCAGCGCGACCTCCCACCAGCTGTCGTGGACCAGCCGGTAGACGTCGCGCCGGGATCCGGGCACCGGGTCTCGGGCGACCATTCCCAGCTGGACGAGGTAGCGGACCGCGCCGGAGATGGCGGCCGGGCTGACGTCGAGGCGTTCGGCCAGGTCGGGGGCGCTCAGCGTGTCCTCTTCCGCGACCGACAACGTCACCAGGACCCGGCCCGCCATCGGCGGGAAGCCCCAGTCGGCCAGCATCCGGCTGAGCCGCTCGACGAACTGACGCACCGCTTCCTCGTCCCTCATCCTGCTCCTCTCACCCCGCGTCAAGGATCCGTAGTTTAGTGTCTTCATATCTTTCACAAACTTGTGAAGGCTATGTACATTCTAAAGCGTGAGCAACGTCATCTCCATGTCCGGCGTGACCAAACGGTTCGGCCGGACGACCGCACTGGACGGCCTCGACCTTGAGGTCAGGGCCGGTGAGGTGCATGGCTACCTGGGCCCGAACGGCGCAGGCAAGTCCACCACCATCCGCGTCCTTCTCGGGCTGCTGCGTGCCGACGCGGGCAGCTCTTCCATGCTCGGTGGCGACCCGTGGAAGGACGCCGTCGAGCTGCACCGCCGCCTGGCCTATGTGCCCGGCGACGTCACCCTCTGGCCGGGGCTGTCCGGCGGCGAGGTCATCGACCTGCTGGGACGGCTGCGCGGCGGCCTGGACCCCCGGCGCAGGGCCGAGCTGATCGAGCGCTTCGAGCTGGATCCGCGCAAGAAAGGCCGCGCCTACTCCAAGGGCAACAGGCAGAAGGTCGCCCTGGTGGCCGCGCTGGCCTCCGACGTCGAGCTGTTCCTGCTGGATGAGCCGACCTCCGGGCTCGACCCGCTCATGGAGGCGGTCTTCACCCAGTGCGTCGGCGAACTACGCGCGCAGGGCCGTACGATCCTGCTGTCCAGCCACATCCTGGCCGAGGTCGAGAAGTTGTGCGACCGGGTGAGTATCATCCGCGACGGCCGCATAGTCGAGACCGGCACCCTCTCCGAGTTGCGCCACCTGACCAGGACCACCATCACCGCGGAGCTGGCCGGGTCGCCCAACGGCCTGCACGGCGTGCACGACCTTCGTGTCGACGGCAACCGGGTGACCTTCCAGGTGACGACCGACGAGCTCGACGCGGCGTTGCGCCAGCTGACCAGCGTGGGCGTGCGCACGCTGACCAGCCAGCCGCCGACGCTGGAAGAGCTGTTCATGCGCCACTACGCCCGGGTGGACAGCTGATGACGGGCACGCGAGCGCTGGTCCGGCTGATTCTGCGCCGCGACCGCGTGATCCTGCCGATCTGGGTGCTCCTGCTGGCGATCATGCCCGTCACCCAGATCTCCGCCATCGGCGGGCTCTATTCCACCGACGCCGAGCTGCAGGCCTTCGCCGCTTCCATGCGTGCCACTCCGGCCTTCTTCGCCCTGTACGGCCCGCTGCTGGACTGGCACGTGGCGGCGCTGGGCGTGTGGCGCGCCGGATTCGTTCCGGTGATCCTCGGCCTGGCCAGCCTGCTCACGGTAATCCGGCACACCCGGGCAGAAGAGGAGAGCGGACGCCGCGAGCTGCTGGGCTCCACCGTGCTCGGCCGCCACGCCCCGCTGTCCGCCGCCCTCATCGTCGTCGCGTCGGCCAACGTGATCGCCGGTCTGATCGTGGCCGGCTCCCTCGCCGGGACGTATCCGGTAGCCGGCGCACTGGCGGCCGGGCTCGACTACGCCCTGGTCGGCATCGCCTTCGCCGCGATCGGCGCGGTGGCCGCCCAGCTCACCGAGAGCGCCTCCGGGGCTCGGGTGATCGGCCTCTCCGCTCTCGGGCTGGCGTTTCTGCTGCGGATGGCCGGTGACACCACCGACGCCTCCTGGCTGTCGTGGCTGTCGCCCATCGCCTGGGGGCAAAAACTGCGCCCCTTCGCCGACGAGGAATGGTGGCCGCTGGCTCTGTTCGCCGCCTTCATCGCCGTGGCCTGCTACGCCGCCTACGCGCTGGCTGCCCGGCGCGACGTCGCGGCTGGCCTGCTACCGCCCAGGCCGGGTCCAGCGCAGGCCGCGCCCAGCCTGGCCGGCCCGCTCGCGCTGGCCTGGCGCCTGCACCGCGGGCTGCTGCTGGCCTGGTGCGCGGGCTTCGCCGTCTTCGGCGCGGTAATCGGCAGCGCCGCCAACGCCGCCTCCTCCGCATTGCGGCAAAACGCCCAGATCACGGAGATGCTCAACAGGCTCGGCGGCGGAACCGACCCGGCCGACCTGTTCATCGCCGTGCTGATCGGCATCTTCGGCATCGCCGTGTCCGGCTACGCCATCCAGGCCGCGCTGCGGCTGCGCACCGAGGAGAGCCTCGCCCGCGCCGAGCCGCTGCTGGCCACCGCGGTCAGCCGCGTCGGCTGGGCGGCCGGCCACACGCTGTTCGCCATGCTCGGCCCGGCGGTGGTCCTCGCTGTGACCGGCCTGGCCGTCGGTCTGTCGTACGGCGCAGCCTCAGGAGACATAGCCGCCCACCTGCCTGCCACGCTGGGCGCGGCTCTCGCTCAGCTCCCCGCGGTATGGACCTTCTCCGGACTGGCCCTCGCCCTGTTCGGCCTGCTGCCCCGCCTGGCCGCCGCGGCATGGGCGGTCCTGGCGCTGTTCCTGCTCTTCGGCCAGGTGGGCGCGCTACTGGAGCTGCCCCAGGTGCTGCTGGACCTGTCACCCTTCAGCCACCTGCCCACACTGCCGGGCGGCGAGGTCTCGGCGACCCCGCTGGTGGCCATGACCGCGATCGCCGCGGCGCTGACCATCGCCGGCCTGTACGGCTTCCGCCGCCGCGACGTCGGCTAAGCGTGTTCTTTAACCTCGGGCCTCGAACGGTTTTCGGGGGGTGCGGGTGGCCTCGGTGACTGAGACACCGTCGTCGACCAGGCAGCGCAGCGTCGCCGGTTCGGCGGACCCCCGCAGGTGAACCGCGCCGAGTCTCCACGAAACCCGGCGCGGTTCACTGTACGGAGTTGAGATCAGAAGGATTCGCCTGCGCCTTGAGCTCTGATGCTGGTAAGCCATCGCCATGGCGCGTGGAGACCTCACTGACGAGGAATGGTCCTTGATCGAGCCTCACTTGCCCCGACCCGACCCTCTGATCGAAAGAGATGACCGAAGACGTCGTCAAACGCGATCGACGCTCCATCGCTAGCTTCCTGTCCCTGGATTAGGAACCGCGGAGACGACCGACGAGCTGGTTGCGGCTGCGCACGCCGACCTTCGCGAAGATCGATTTGAGGTAGTCCTGAATGGTGTAGGCCGACAGATGCAACCGATCGGCGATCTCGGCGGTGGAACGGCCCGTGAGGACCTCCTCGCACACCTCTCGCTCCCGCGCGGTGAGGGCGTAGGAGGTCAGCATAATGCCGATCACCTCGTCGGCGGGCACCGGTTCGACGGTGATGAGCACCCGCTCGGCCGACGAGTCCAGGGGCATCAACTGCGCGGCGCGGAGCGCGACCCAGGTCCCCGAGATGTCACGCATGCGGGCGTAGGCCGCGCCGGTAGGGGAACCGGACAGCGCGGCGGCCACCGCCTGCAGTGCAACGTTGAGCCAGCCGGGGCGTGTCGCCTCCCAGGCCTCCAGCCATTCGAGGGCGGCGGGCGTGGCGCCCTTGAACTCGCCGCCAGCATCGAGCACGATCACGACCGGGCCGCCGGAGCACGCACTGGTGCCGGGCATCCTGCTCCTGTTCGCCGTCCGCAGCGCTATGCCGATCAGCGGAGCGACCGAGGCCAGGAAGTCTGCCTCGGCCGTGGAGAAGTCGGGTCCGCCAGGGCCGCGCATCAGGCCGGCGATCCCCCAGCAGGCACCGTCGCTGACGAAGGACGCGCGTAGGTCGAAGGCCACCCCGATGGACTTGTAGAGCTCGTTGACGCGCCGACTGCGCACGACCTCGCCGAACGGCTGGTCGGAGAGCCGGCCGATGGGGACCTGCCTCCGCGCGAGGTCGGCGAAGCTGTTGCAGTCAGAAGGACCGTACTCGATCTCGGCGAACAGTGCCTCCTGCTGTTTTGAGGGGTTGAGGTCGACCGTCACCGAACCGGTGGGCAGCATGGTCTGCGGGTCCACAGCCGCCCAGCAGGTGGCGTCGTACGGCACGACCTGGCCGACCACGTCGATCGCCTCCTGCTGGACGTCGGCCGGGCCCAGGCCGGCCGCCGCGACGGCGGATAGGGCGCGCCTGGCCTCGTAGGCCCGTGCCTGGTTCACCATGGTCCCAGTATCGAAGAGTCCTCCGCCGGCCACCATCCCAGATTCCTGGGGGTGCCGGCCGGGCGAGATCCCCCTTCGCGTGGGATGGAGCGCAGCCGCACCTGGTTCTTAACGTGAGAGCGCAATGCCGGTAGCACCGGGGACTGCGACCCCAGTGTCACAGAAGGAGATTCGATGTCCCAGCAGATTCACCACAGCCTTGCCGGCGAGGGCAGGGAGCTGTTCACGGTCGACAGCACCGCGACGGTGAAGGTCGGCGCGGAGCACACCAATGGTGAGTACGAGTTGTTCGAGATCGACGGCGAGCGAGGTAGCTTCGTCCCGCCGCACCGGCACCCCTGGCCTGAGTCGTACTACATGCTGCACGGCAGGATGTCAGTTCAGGTGGGCTCCAAGCGGTACGAGATGGGCCCCGGCGAGTCGATCACGGTACCCACTGGTGCCGTGCACACCATCGAGGTGCGCAGCAAGGCCGCGAAGTTCCTGGCTTTCAGCCTGACCGACGGCACCGGAAAGCTCTTCGCCGACCTCGACGCGAACGTTCCCCCCGGGCGCGCGATGGAGGAACTGGCTCCGCTCATCACCGAGATCGCTGAGCGGAACCGGACCAGCTTCATCGGCCGTCCCGCACAGTAACCGCTCTCATTCAGGCCGGCCGAGGGAGGCCCCGGCCAGGGGCCTTCCGTCATTCATGGAGGAGATCATGGACTTCCGGCTACTCGGTGAGACGGCGGTGCTGGCGGCTGACGGCACGTCGCTTGATCTCGGCCCCAGAAAGCAGCGCATGGTGCTCGGCGCGCTGATGCTCAGGGCAGATAAGACCATCGACATCGAGCAGCTCATCGACGTGATCTGGCCGGAGACCGCGAACAGTCGCGTCGCCGTGAACAGCCTGCATGCGTACGTGTCCAAGCTGCGCCGGATCCTCGAGCCGGGTACGGAGCGACGCGGCGACTACGAGATCCTCACCAGGCGCTCCAGGGGCTACCGCCTGACCGTCCGGCAGGAGTCCCTGGACATCGGACGGGTGCGCATCCTGGCACAGGAGGGCCGCAAGCTCTTCGCCGCGGGCCACAGCGCGCAGGCGTCGGCCTATCTGCGCAAGGCACTCGCCGAGTGGCGCGGGGCGCCGCTAAAGGATTTTCCCGACGGGCCATGGATCCGTGACGAGGCGCACTACCTGGCCGAGTTGCACAGGGGCCTCATCGAGGAGGCGGCGGAGGCCGATCTGGCTCAGGGGCTCGGCCCTGTGCTGGTCCCCGAACTGGGACGGCTGCTGGCGGCCTTCCCGTACCGGGAGCGGCTGCGTGCGCTCACCGCGCACGCGCTCTACCAGGCGGGCCGGCAGGCGGACGCGCTGTCCCTCATCGCCGAAGGACGCAGGCAGATGGCCGAGGCCTTCGGTCTCGACCCCGATCCTCGCATCCGCGTGATGGAGGATCGGATCCTGCACCACGATCCCTCGCTCACCCCGCGGGAGGTAGTGCGACTGCACGGCAACAGCTGTGCGAGGGGGCGGCGTCAGGCGACCATCCGGCTCACTCCGAAGGTGTTGGCAACGTCGCCGCAGAGGGGCACTCTGGCGACGACGAAAGGGGCGCTGTCATATGTCACTACCTGTTTCCTCCCATGACGTCGTGGTGGTACGAGAGGCGGAGACCGAGATCCTCACGACCGCCCAGGTGACCGGGCGACTGTATGCCGACAGCAGTCAGGTTGGGGGAGCTCTCAGCGCTCAGCGGATCACCCTCGGGCAGGGAGCCGCGGGAGCGTCGCCGCACCATCACACCAGGGCCAGCGAGCTCTTCTACGTCCTGCAGGGGACGGCCGAGATCCTCACCGGAGAACGCGTCCTCACGGCGGAGCAGGGAGACCTGGTCGTGGTCCCGCCCCGCGCCGTCCACGCCTTCGCCGCCGCCCCCGGAACCGAGGCCGATCTGCTGATCGTCGTCACGCCCGGAATAGAGCGCTTCGAGTACTTCCGCCAACTGCAGCGCGTCGCCAAGGGCGAGGCCGCCTTGGAGAGCATCCTCGAAGCCCAGGACCTCTACGACAACCACTTCGAGGAAAACCAGGTCTGGCAGCAGCACCTTCTCCGGCGCGCACCGGGTTATCGGGCTTGATGGCGTGATGCGGCTCCAGGAACCCCCGGGGATCGTCTATGACGACACGGCGTGCCCGGGCCCGGCCGTTGATCGACCTCGACCTGTCGTACCGGCTTCTGGACGCGTCCCCTATAGGCGCTCAACGGACGGCTCCACCACATCGGCATCGGACGAACCCACGCCCGAACCGACGTCGTCCTGCTCGCCGACCTCCAGGTCCGGGTTGTCAACGCCGCCACCGGAGGACTCCTCTGCGAGTGCGAGCTGAACATCGATCCCAGCCGCGACTACCAACCCCAGAACAAGCGGAAACCCTCGAGCCCGTAGGTTCGAGGGTTTCCGATGTGTTGAGACATCACAGTGGAGCGGGTGACGGGAATCGAACCCGCGCTGTCAGCTTGGAAACCGCATGATCACGGCCAGTCAGAGCCGCTGACCTGCGCGCGGAGCCGGTCATGAGTGACCGTGGTCGCCCCTTGCCACCCTGCCCAATTGCACGACGCTCAGCTAGAGCCTGTACGAAGTTGAGATCAGAAGGATCGCCTGCGGTGCGGTCGGCGATCCTGATAGGCCACCGGGCATGGCGCGTGGAGACCTCACCGACGAGGAATGGTCCTTGATCGAGCCTCACTTGCCGTTGGGTGAGTGAGGCCCGATCCCGAACCTTCGGCAGCAGTTCAACGCGGTGATGTGGCGGTTTCGTACCGGCAGCCCATGGCGGGACCTGCCGGTCGAGTACGGGCCATGGTCCACCACCTACGACCGCTTCCGTTCCTGGGCGCTGAACGGCGTCTTCGAGCGGCTGATGCAGGCGATGATCGCCGAGGCCGCGGCTCGTGGGCAGGCTGACCTCGACCTGGTGAGCGTGGACTCCACCACCGCCCGCGCGCACCACCACGCCGCCGGGATGGTCTTGAGGGGCGAGTTGGCTGCGGCGCTGCAAGAGGCCGCCGAGCGAGAAAAGGGGCTATGCGAAAGGGGCAAAGCGCCCGCGACGGCGACCCCGGCGGAGGTGGGGACGGCCGACGGCGAATACGCCGCCGGCACCGGTTCCGGCTGAAGGCGGCCGGGCTGGGCCGCTCGCGGGGCGGGCTGACCAGCAAGGTGCACCTGTCGGCTGACCATCGATGCCGTCCGCTGTCCTTCGTCCTGACTCCCGGCCAGGCCGGAGACAGCCCGCAGTTTCGCGCCGTACTGGAGCACATCAAGATCCGCCTGCCGATCGGCCGTCCGCGCACCAGGCCGGGCGCGGTTGCCGCTGACAAGGCGTACTCCTCCCGCGGCAACCGCGCCTACCTGCGCCGACGCCAAATCAAGGCGGTCATTCCGGAGAAGGCCGATCAGGCGGCCCACCGCAAGAAGCGCGGCTCTCGCGGCGGACGCCCGGTCAGCCATGATCCCGATCTCTACAAGCAGCGCAACACAGCGGAACGGTGCATCAATCGAATCAAGGAGTGGCGTGGGCTGGCCTTCCGGTTCGACAAGACGCCCGACAGCTATCTGGCAGGCCTGCACCTACGCGGAGCCGTCTTGTGGATCCGAAGCCTCTGACCGGCCTGAAGATCCGAACCTCGTACAGGCTCTAGACCGCATCCGGCGACCAAGGCAAAGGGCAGCACATAGGCCACCGTGACCACACGCATCCTCATGATCAGTTCCTATCTGACCTTCCTGTCAGAAGCGAGATGGCACACCACACCATGTCGAGACGTCATTGACAAAAATGTCATGAGCTTCGAAAAATTTAATCTTGTACTGATGTATCAGTGGTGAGTCGCCGTCGTTGCCAGGACATCAGGGAGCAGTAGGCGGCCAGGTAACCGACCCCCAGCAGCGAGGGGAGAAGACCGCGCTGCTGGCGAGCTGACATCCGCTCTATTCCGGGGACGGGCCGCAGTGGGAAGGGCACGGACAAGGGGCGCCGTCAGCGGTCCTCGGCTTCTTCGTTGTCGGCTTCGCCAGGATCACGCAATGACCCAGGACGCCGGGTTGTTCCGGCACGGCGAGCGGCCTGAGGATTACACGCCGTTGTTCGCCGCCTACGTCCAACTGCAGGCGATGGCCAACTATGTCAACAAGCTGGCCGGGACCGAGATCGACTGGCTTCCGGCCTCCTGAGGTTCCCAGCCCAGCCGCCTGACCGGCTTGATCAACAGCAGCGCCGCCACCACGCCGACCGTCACCAGGGCCGACCCCAGCATGAAGGCGCGCGGTTCGACCAGCGCGGTGACCGGACCGGCCAGCGCCTGTCCGACTGCCATGCCCGCGACCGACCCGGCCACCTGGTAGGCGTTGACCCGGTTCACCACGTCCGGCGCGACCTGCGTCTGCACGCTGGTCGACCACATCACCGACCAGAACGCCAACGCGCACCCCCCGAGCAGATGCCCGGCCATCAGCAGCGGCAGCGGCAGCCCGAGCGCGACCGTCAGCGGCACCGCCACGTACCCGCTCAGCGCCACCGCCCCGGCCGCCAGCGGCCTGCGCGGCCTGAGCCTGATCGCCACCAGCCCGCCCAGCACAGTGCCGAGGCCGAGCGCCGCCATCACCCAGCCGTAGTCGGCCCCGATGACCTGCGACGACAGCGGCACGTACGGTCCGACCACCAGAACGCCCCAGAACACCCAGACCAGGATGACCGACCACATCCAGCTCCTGGCCTTGAACTCCTCCCAGCCCCTGCGCAGGTCGCTCGACACGTTGGAGGGCTCCGGCCTGGGTACGGTGACCCGGACCAGCAGCAGACACACCCCGCTGACCAGGAACGTCGCGGCGTCCACCGTGTAGACGAAGACCGGCCCGGCGACGATGATGAGGACTCCAGCCAGTGCGGGACCCGCCAGATGGGTGACCGCCTCGGCGATCTTCAGCGTCGCGTTGGCCCGCTGCGGATCTTTGGCGACCAGGGGGACCATGCCGTTGACGCCCGGTTCGAACATCCCGGCGGCCATGCCCGACAAGAACGCCATCACCAGCAACAGGGCGTACGGCGGAGCACCATCCAGGAAGGCGACAGCCACGACCCCCTGGGTGACGACCCTGACCACGTCCGCGCCGATCATCAAGCGCCGGGCGCCGATCCGGTCGGCGACAACCCCGCCGAACAACATGACCAGCACAGCCGACGCGGTCCAGAGCGCGAGCACGTAGCCGACGCCCGCGATCCCATAGACTTTCCCGATCGCCAGCGCCGAGGCGACGGGCATCATCGCGTCACCGAGCAGCGAGATCGTGCGGGCCCCGAAGTAGAGGGTGAAGCTCCTCGTCCACATGAGCCCCAATTCTGGATTTTTCCAGACCAGAGCACCGGTGTCCCAAATGACATCATTGAGTACATTTGCGCCATGCCCCTGGATTGCCCGGAAACGCCCCCGACGCCCCCCAGCCCGCATCGCGTGGTCGCCTTGGTCGCCCCGAACCAGGAGGTCTACCCGGTCACCTCCGCCTCAGCCGTCTTCGGCTACCACGGCCCCGACATCCCCCAGCACTACAGCTTCAGCCTGTGCGCCGAACACCCCGGCTCCCTCCCCACCACCCTCGGCGTCCCCATCCAGGTGGACAGCGGCCTCGAGGCCCTCGACGACGCCGACACCGTGGTCATCGCGGGCTGGACCCTCACCCCCTCGCCCGCCGTACTCCACGCGGTGTCCCAAGCCCATGCCCGAGGCGCCCGCATCGTCGCCGTCTGCGCCGGAATCTTCATCCCCGCCGCCCTGGGCCTCCTGGACGGCCGCCGCGCCTCCGTCCACTGGGAACTCTCCGACGAACTCGCCGCCCGCCACCCCCGCGTCATCCCCGACGACACCGTCATCTACGTCGATCACGGCGACGTCGCCACCGCCGGAGCCTCGGCCGCCACCCTCGACCTCTGCCTTCACCAGGTCCTCCAGGAGTACGGCGCGGCCCACGCCATGCGCATCGGCCGCCAGCTCGCCGCCGGTCCTCACCGCGAGGGCTGCCAGCGCCAGTACCCTCCCCTTCCCACCACCGGCCCCATGCCAGACTCCCTGGCCCCCCTGCTCGAATGGCTCCTCTCGCGCCTGCCCGACCAGATCACCGTCGAGGACATGGCCGCCTACTCGGGCGTCTCCCCCCGCACCCTCACCCGCCAGTTCGCCGACCAGCTCGGCGTCCCACCCGCCCGCTGGCTGCTGGAACGCCGCCTGGCCGCCACCCGCGCCCTGCTGGAGGAGACCGACCTGCCCGTCGAGACCATCGCCACCCGCGTCGGCCTCTCCTCGGCGGTCAACCTCCGCCGCCGCTTCCACACCGCCCTGCGCACCACCCCGGCCGCCTACCGCCGCTCCTTCCGCTGAAGGTCCCGGGCGGTTCCGCCACGATCACGACCAGGGGAGATCGGGGACGTCGCCGAGCTGTCGCAGGCCTTGCTCGGGGGGGGCGGAAGAGGAGATGGCGTAGCGTCCCAATCCAACGCCAGCAGCTTGCCGGCCAAGTGCTGCTCCACCGGGTCGGTCAACGACAAGCCCGCGAGCACGTCCTGAGCGTCGCGGTCCGGCGCGGTTCAGCCAGCCGGTCCAGCACCGTCACCCCTGGCAACAGCGCCCGATGCCGCCGCAGCCACGCCACCGACTGATCGAAAGGCATGACCGACGACGGTAGACGCGCCACCTGGCGCCCGGTAACTACCGGTGAGAGGCAGTACACCGCGGCGGACTACGCGCTCAGCGACGAGGCCCGGGCCCGCATCGCCGACGGCGTCCCCCCAACACCCGGCGCGCATATGAACGCCAATGGGCCGCTTTCTCCACCTGGTGCATCGAGCACGGCCGGATCGAGCTGCCCGCCACCGGCAACACACTGGCCGAGTACGTCGAGACGCTGTGCGCGGCCGATCGAGCTCCGGCCAGCATCGAGCAGGCCATCGCCTGCGTGCGCACCATGCACCGCCTGGCCGGCCACCCCAACCAGCCCGCCACCGACACCGCCCGCCTGGCGCTGCGCGCCTACAAACGCGCCCGCGCCGAGACCGGCACCCGCGGCCAGCGCGAAGCCCCACCGGTCGGCATCGACGCGCTGCGCGCCATGGTCAGCGCCTGCGACCTGAACACCCGGATCGGCCTGCGCGACCGGCTCCTGCTGGTGCTGGGCCTGGCCCTGATGGGCCGCCGCTCCGAACTCATCGCCCTGACCTACGACGACGTTCGGCAGGTTCCCGACGGATTGGAGGTCACCATCCGCACCTCCAAAACCGACAAGGACAGCCACGGCGAGACCATCGCCATCCCGCGCGGCAGCCACCCCCTGACCGACCCGGTCGCCGTCTGGAGCGACTGGATCGCCGTACTCGCCGAGGCGGGGGAGACCTCCGGGCGGCTGCTGCGCCGCGTCGACCGGCACGGCAACCTCGGCCCCCGGCTGGGCGCCGACACCGTCAACGTCATCGTCCGCGACCTCGCCGTCCGCGCCGCCGTCCCCGGCACGGAGGCCTTCACCGCGCACAGCCTGCGCGCCGGCGGTGCCACCGTCGCCTACGCCGCGGGCGTCCCCGTCTCCGTCATCGCCAAGCACGGCCGCTGGGCCCCCGCCTCCCCGGTCGTCCTGCGCTACATCCGCGCCGTCGACCGCTGGCGCGACAACGCCATGCGAGGCGTCGGCCTGTAGTCCACGCAAAATCGGACGACATCACCCGGACCTTCGTCGGCCAGACCAGCCAAAAATGCTTCTGACCTGCTGCTCTGAGTGTTACCCGCCGCCGCTGGCTGAGGGAGGACCTCATCACCGAACGCGAGAGGCTGGAGCGAGCCGACCCCTGCGCATCACGAGGACTTCTCTGAGCGTCCCTGAGACGCTCACGCCCTTCCGCCACAGCGGCCGTCGACGCCGGAGAACGCCCCTCCCGACACCGTGCCCCACCCCGGCTCAAGGGGCACGGGTATCGGGGCTTGAGCAACAACGGAACGGCCAGTGGCGTTAGGGAGCTGACGCGGGCGGGGGTGCCGTCCTCCGGCGTTCCGCTCAGCCTGAGTGATCTTC